>JASHRE010000696.1 GCA_030037515.1 Candidatus Sulfotelmatobacter sp. | reverse complement strand
TGCGCACGGGAAATGCGGCACAGGCGCTTTCCTATGCCCAGCGGGCGGTTCGATCGGCCCCGCAATCTCCCGATGCGTACACCATGCTCGGCTACGCACAGCTTGCTTCCGATCACACGAAAGAAGCCGTGGAATCGTGGAAGCATTCCCTGGCCCTTCGACCCGACCCCGCTGTTGAGCAACTCTTAGCCAGGGCCCAGCGCGAACAGAATGTCGAGGGAGAGTTTTCACAGGGCGAAAGCAGTCATTTTGTGCTGCACTACGAGGGCAAGCGGACATCGGAAACGTTTCGCACCCAGATTCTGGAGGCGTTGGAATCCGATTATGACGATCTCTCGCGAGATCTCGGCAACCCTCCGCGCGATAACATAATCGTGACCCTGTACACCGAGCAGACTTTTTTTGACGTCACCCATGCTCCAAGCTGGTCGGGCGCCATTAATGACGGCAAGCTGCGCATTCCAGTAAGCGGCCTAGATTCCGTCACACCCGAACTTGCCCGCGTTCTCAAACACGAGCTTGCGCATTCGTTCATTAATCAGCTTTCGGCAGGCCGCTGCCCGACCTGGCTGCATGAAGGCATCGCTCAGATGCTGGAACCGAAAAGCCTTGGCGGCGACGGACGCCAGCTCGCCATCCTGTTTAAAGCGCAACAGGAAATTCCTTTGAATGCGCTCGAAGCCAGCTTTATGAACTTCTCGGGCGTTCAGGCATACGCTGCTTATGCCGAGTCGCTGGCGGCGGTGTCTTACATCAACGAGACCTATGGCATGGGCGATATCCAGCGCATTCTGCAAAGGCTCAGCGAAGGGAACTCCACGGAAGCGGCGCTGCGAGCGACCCTCCACTCCGACTATGGCCAACTGGAAACGGACCTTGCCAAATATCTCGCCGACCATTACGGCGACTAAAATCCAGCAGTCAACCTCGATTTGCCCCTCCTGTGTTCGTATGCTAGTTTCGCGAAGAGTCCATCGCATGCGGTCTCCGTTTCGTCAACGCGCGCAGGAATCTCCCGCCATTGAACCGCTTCCTGCTGTTTTCCCGAAGATTCAAGGCGCAGAACTCGCGGCCGCGGTGGCGGGGCAGCGCATTGCCGGAGATTTCTACGATTCGCTTCGCGTCAGCCCGGAACGGGTTCTTTTCGGCTTGCTCGACCTAGCTGGGCGGCGTGAGCAGAACCGTGGCATCCTCTCAGCCTCTCAACAGACCTTCCGCAGCCTGGGAGTGGAACTGTTTTCGAAGACTGATATCAACGAGTCGGATGCCATGACCGAATTGAGCCTGCACCTCAATCGCAAGCTGATTGACGCTTACCAGGGAGTGCATTCCTGCCCGGCATTCATTGCCTGCTATCACGAAAAGTTCGGTACGCTTTGTTACACGAACGCAGGCCATACTCCGGCTCTGCTGCGCGACCGCAACGGAATTGTGGAACTGAGTTCGACGGGCCTGCCTCTGGGTTTGTTCTCGCACGCGACCCTCGACGCCCCCATCGTCGGTGTGGAAAAATCCGCAGTGCTGCTGATTGTTTCGCGTGGAGTGGTGGAATGTGGAACCGATAGCCACGATCCGGCCGATGAATTTGGGCTGGAGCGCGTGAAAGAAGCTTTGCAACAGGCTCCGCTTGATCATGCCCAAGCGGTCTGCAACACGATCCTAGATACCGCCGGAAAATTCAGCGCAGCCGCATCTCTTTGTGACGATCTCACCGCATTGGCACTGGTACGGACGTCCTGAAGACCATGCCCGACAACCTTCTGAGTCGATTCCGCCGTCCAACCGAGGTACCCGCCGTTTCCGACGGGAAACGGGTAAAATAGCACATCGCCTTACGGCTCCCGTGCTCGTGAGCCCAGGAAGCAGTGAATCCTATGAGAAAACTTTGCCTCGTCCTCAGTATTATGGCGGGTCTGTGTGGCCTCGCCGCCGCGCAAGTGGTCGAAGAGATTGTTGCCCGCGTGAACAATCAGATCATTACCCGCTCCGAGTATCAGCGCAGCAAGGATCAGCTCAGGGACGAGATCCGCCAACAGGAGCCGAACGATGCGGATAAAGTCTACGCAGAGCGAGAAAAGGACGTTCTGCGCGACCTCATCGATCAGCAGTTACTGCTCGAAAGAGGCAAAGACCTCGGCATCACCGGAGACACCGAACTGATCAAAAAGGAAGATCAGATGCGCAAAGACATGAAGCTTGATTCGATCGAAGCTTTGGAAAAAGAAGCGCAGAAGCAAGGCATCTCCTGGGAAGATTTTCAGCAGAACCTGCGAAATCAGATCATCACGCAGAGGGTGATTAGTGAAGAAGTCGGCGGGCACCTGAGCATCACCACCGAGGAAGAACAGACGTTTTACGACCAACATAAGAATGATCTGGAACAGCCCGAGTCCATCCATCTCGGCGAAATCTTGATTGCTCCCAAGCCTGCGCCACCCACCGGAGCGACGGGAAAAACGGATGCAAATGCTCCGGTTGGCACTTCGGCGCAACCCGCACCGACCAGTCCGGCTGACGACGCCGCAGCGCTGGATGCTGCAAAAGTCAAGGCCGAAGACTTATTGAAACAGATTCGCGGCGGAGCCGGCTTTGAAGACATCGCGAAGAAATACTCCGATGGTCCATCGGCGGTTGAAGGCGGCGATCTCGGTGTGTTCACCCGCGGCAAACTGGCCAAGGAGCTTGAAGACAAAACCTTCGCCATGAAAGCCGGGGAGATCACCGACGTGATCCGCACGCGCCAGGGCTACGTGATTCTGAAAGTCATTGAACATCAGCAGGCCGGCATTCCGCCGATGAAGGATGTTCTCCCTCGTATCCAGGACGCACTTTACTACGAAAAGCTCCAGCCCGCTCTGCGGACTTATTTGACCAAGCTTCGTGAGGAAGCCTACATCAAGTACGCTCCTGGGTATGTGGATAGCGGCGCCAGCCCGAATCAGACCGAGCCGATCGAGACAACCTCGAACAAAGAGACCGACGCCAAGAAGCTCAACAAGAAGAAGAAGAAACTTGGCGTACTCTGATCCTGCCCGCGTCCTGCAACACTCGCTGAACTCGCAATACGGGTATACTCACATATTCATGAAGGATTTCTACATCTGTGACTGCGCCCGCCATGAAAACAAGGTCATCACATCGACCTTCGTCGTTGTAGCCAAGCAGATCAAGCCGAAAAAAACGGGCGAACCCTACCTTGCGCTCACTCTCGGCGATCGCAGCGGACAGCTCGAGGCCAAGATGTGGGACAACGTGGATGATGTTCTCGAAGCATTCGAACAGGATGACTTCCTGAAAGTCAAAGGCTTGATCAACAAATACAAGCAGCGCTTTCAGCTTACGATCCACAAGCTGCGAAAGCTCGCCGACTCGGAGATCGAATTCGACGATTATCTGCCCAAGACGGCGAAGGACGTTGACGCCCAGTGGCAAACCTTGACCGACTTCGTGGCGACATTCCAGAATGCGCACTTGCAAGCGCTAGTGCAGGCGTTTATGTCCGATCCGGAAATTGCGGCGGCATATCGCAGCGCTCCTGCGGCGAAGACGCTGCACCACGCCTATATCGGCGGCTTGCTCGACCACGTCGTTTCGCTGTTTCGATCGTGCGACCTGGTCTGCCGGAATTATCCGCAAATCAACCGGGATCTCCTGCTCACCGGCGCATTCTTGCATGATATCGGCAAAATTCACGAACTCACGTTCAAGCGATCGTTTTCTTACACCACCAAGGGCCAGTTGCTCGGCCATATGGTCATTGAGTTGGAAATGCTGCAGGCCAAGCTGGCGAGCGTACCCGGATTCCCTGACGAACTGAAAACCATGGTCGAGCACCTGATTATCAGTCATCACGGCGAATATGAGTTTGGTTCTCCAAAGCTGCCGATGTTTCCCGAAGCGCTCATGCTGCATTATCTCGATGATCTGGACTCGAAGATGGAAGCGATGCGTGCCCAATTCGAACGCGAAGCGGTTGCCGACGGTCCATGGACGAGCTACAACGCGTCGCTGGGACGTCCGCTTTTGAATCCAGAAAAGTACTTAGCCCCCGCGAAAAGTGCGGCACCGGCTGCAGCAGCTCCAAGAAACGGAGGACCGGATTCCAACCCTTCCCCTGCCGAGATTCCGGTCTTGCCTGGCCTTGGCCCGCGAGCATGATGTTTCTTCAAGATAAGTGCATGCAATCGCTGCGTGATCGGCACTTCATCGCGGCGGAAGCGTCGTCATACTCTGATCTGCGCAATATACTCAGCTCATGATTGATTTTAGCCGCTTCGAGATTCTTACCTTCGATTGCTACGGTACGCTCATCAACTGGGAAGCGGGCATTCTTTCGGTTCTGCATAAAATACTCGCGGGGCACGGTAAGACAGCAGACGACGCCACATTACTGGCGTTCTACGGTGATTTCGAAGCGCAGGCTGAACTCGGTCCTTTTCGTCCCTACCGGGAAGTTCTGCAGTTTGTGGTGCGTCAGCTCGGGACACAACTCGGATTCACGCCTACCGCAGTGGAAGCGATCTCACTTCCGGAATCACTGCCGAGCTGGCGTCCTTGGCCGGATACGGTTTCCGCTCTTCGGCAATTAAAGACCCGCTATCGCATGGCCATTCTCTCCAACGTAGATGATGACTTGTTCGCCGCGACGCGGCCACAGCTAGGAATCGAATTCGACGAAGTCATCACCGCGCAGCAGGCTCAGGCTTACAAGCCATCCATGAAGCTATTTGAGATGGCCCTGAGCCGTATCCACGCTCCCGCACATCGCGTACTGCACGTGGGCCAGAGCATTTATCATGACGTGATTCCGGCACAAGCTCTGGGACTCGCCACCGTCTGGGTGAACCGCCCGTCTGCGCGTTCAGGCAGTGGAGCGGTCCGGGTGGCGCAAGCCAAACCCGATCTGACGGTTCAAAGTCTGGCTGAGCTCGCATCACTGGCGATGCACAAATAAGTCTTGGGAGCAGAGCACGTAGGCACCGGCCGAAAATGTCTGCGCTAGGAATTAGAGATTCGACGGGATTCTTACCAGCCGCTTCCGAACCGCCCACATCACGAGTTCGGCTTTGTTGTGAATTCCGAGCTTGCGCATCAAGTTGAACTTGTGCGCATCGACAGTTTTTATGCTCACTCCCAGCGCGCTGGCAGCTGAGCGGACGGTGCGTCCTTCGGCGAGCAATTTTAAAACTTCTCGTTCGCGCATGGTAAGGCCGCGCGGCCGAGCGGGCGTTGTCGCGTCGGGCCATTCGGTTCGGCTTTTCCTCGGCAACTCCTTGATCAACCCACCACCGGAATGAACCTGTTTTATTTTTTCCAGCAACTCCTGGGCAGACGTACTTCTTACGGCACAGTTCACATCACTCCGCGAATCTCGATCTCTGAACCCTTCCTCCATGGAGAGGAAAAGCACGTGCGTCGATGGCGAAAGTCGACGCAATAGAAGTTCCACCTTGTCGGGAGTGAAGCCGAAAACGTTGGCATCTGCGATCACGATTTCAGGTCGATGCTCCAGCACCCGTCTGAGCGCTTCGACGGAATCTTCCGACTCCGAGATGATCTCGATTTCCGGTTCGTCTTCGAGCAGGCGCCGGAGTCCCTGGCGCAGCAAAATGTGATCATGCACCAGCGCGCACCGAATTTTTCTGCTACCCAACATGGCCTCTTGATTTAATGCGTGTTTCGCACATTGTAAACCCTATTTCTACGCGAGCAAGGCCGGGTTGGACATGTGCGCCCATAGGTTCAGGTACAATCGAAAATTTATGTTGCGCTATTTCACAGCCGGCGAATCCCATGGCGAGGCGTTGGTCGCGTTTCTTTCCGGCATTCCAGCGGGACTCGAGATCGACCAGGCGTTTGTGGATCGCGAACTGTGGCGCCGCCAGCAGGGCTATGGCCGCGGCGGACGGATGAAAATTGAAACCGACTCCGCCCGCATTCTTTCAGGCGTTCGGCACGGAAGGACGATTGGTTCGCCGATTTCGATTGAGATCGCAAACAAAGATTGGAAGAACTGGCAAGAGGCTCTGCCGGTTGCGTCCGGCGATCCCGCAAAGCACAAGCGCGTCGCTTCTCCGCGGCCCGGCCATGCCGACCTTGCGGGGGCATTGAAATACAATTTTCCGGAAGCGCGCTATGTGCTGGAACGCGCGTCTGCGCGCGAGTCTGCGTCGCGCGTCGCGATCGGCGCGATTGCCAAACTCTTCTTGCGCGAACTCGGAATCGGAGTCCTGAGTCACGTGATCACGGTGGGCGGAGTCTCGCTCACGGAGGTGGTTAGTTGGGACAGAATTTCTGTGCTTCACCAGCAGGAAAAGATTCTGCTCAATTGCGCCGATCCGGAAGCAGAGCAGCGCATGAAAGACGAAGTCGACGAAGTTCTCAGAACCGGCGATTCGCTTGGAGGCGTGTTCGAGGTTGTGGCGCATAACGTTCCGCCGGGTCTTGGCACCTACGTCCAGTGGGATGAACGCCTGGACGCCTTGCTCGCCGCGGCCGTGATGTCCCTGCAGGCTGTCAAAGCCGTCGAGATTGGATCCGGGGTTGCCGCTGCTTTCGCCGTGGGCTCTACCGTGCATGATGAAATCGGCTATGCCGCAGAGTCCGGGTTTACTTCATTTTCGCGAGCGCACAACAATGCAGGAGGTATTGAAGGCGGCACCTCCAATGGCGAGGACATTCGCGTCCGCGGATATTTAAAACCGATTTCGACCCTGCGGCGTCCGCTGCAGTCGGTTGATTTCTCCACGCGCGAACCGGTCAAAGCTGCCTACGAGCGCTCCGATGTGTGCGTGGTTCCTGCGGCGGGGGTGGCGGCGGAAGCCATGGTCGCTCTCAGTTTGGCTCGCTGTGCACTCGAGAAGTTCGGGGGCGATTCGATGATGGAAACGAATCGAAATTTTCAAGGCTACTGCCAGCAGCTAAAAAACTACTGATGATCTACCCCATCGTAAAGTACGGCAATCCTGTTCTCGAGAAGGCGGCTGAGACCGTCACCATTTTTGACGATGACTTGAAGGCGCTTATCGACGACATGTTCGAGTCAATGTATGCGGCCCATGGGGTGGGCCTGGCCGCTCCGCAAATCGGCATCGGTCGCCGTATTGCCGTGATCGATGTAACGTTCAAAGAGGATCCCAACGCCAGGCTGGTGCTGATCAACCCGGAAATTATTCATACCGAAGGAAAGCACACGCAGAGCGAGGGATGTCTGAGCATCCCTGATTTCCGCGAGAACGTCACGCGTCCGAACAAAGTCACGGTTCGCGCCCAGGACATTCGCGGAAAAGTGTTCGAAAAAACCGGAGAAGAATTACTCGCGCGCGCGCTTCTGCACGAAACCGATCACCTGAAGGGCAAACTCTACATGAGCCATTTAAGCACGCTGAAGCGCGACCTGATGAAGCGCAAGATCCGCAAGTTGATGAAAGCGGGAGAATGGTAGGAATTGAGGCATTGCATCAGTTGCGCGTTCAGTGAATGATTTAATGATTCAATGACCCCAACGCTCCGTCTCGTTTTCTGTGGCACTCCGCAATTCGCCGTTCCCACGCTGGAAAAGCTGGTTGCCTCGGAGTTTCGCGTCGACCTGGTGATAACCCAGCCTGACCGGCCCAAAGGACGCGGCCTCGAGCTGGTGAGTTCTCCGGTGAAAGAGTCCGCCCTGCAACGAAATCTTCCTGTCATCCAACCCGAACGCATCAAGAGCGATGAGGAGTTCCGCGCTCAACTGACAGCTCTGCACCCCGATGCCATCAGCGTAGTCGGGTACGGTCGTCTGATTCCGCAATGGATGCTCGATCTTCCGCCGCTGGGCAATATCAATCTGCACGCGTCACTTTTGCCAAAATATCGCGGGGCTGCGCCGATCCAGTGGGCCATTGCGAACGGCGAAAGAGTCACCGGCGTGACCACGATGCGCCTGGATGCCGGACTCGACACCGGCGACATTCTTTTGCAGGGTGAATTCGCGATAAATCCCGAAGACACCGCCGAAACACTCGCGCCGCGTCTGGCATCAAGCGGTGCGGATCTGATGGTCAAGACATTGCAAGGTCTGCAATCTGGCAACATTCATCCGAGACCCCAAGATCAGGCGAAAGCAACGCTGGCGCCCATTCTCAAGAAAGTGGATGGACTGGTCGATTTTTCGCGCAACGCCGGCGAGATTCTCAATCGCATGCGCGGATTTCAACCCTGGCCCGGTGCGTATACGAAGTTTCGTGGGAAGAATTTACAGATTCTGCAGGCACGACTAGGGAACGAGAACGTGCCCCAAGGCGAACTGCTGGTTCTGCGAGATCGAGTTTTCGCGGGCTGTGGCCAGAACAGCTCTCTGGAATTGCTCGAACTTCAACTGGAAGGGAAAAAGCG
This sequence comes from Candidatus Sulfotelmatobacter sp., assembly GCA_030037515.1. GTDB lineage: Bacteria > Acidobacteriota > Terriglobia > Terriglobales > Acidobacteriaceae > Sulfotelmatobacter. The sequence goes on along the minus strand of JASHRE010000696.1, from coordinate 1,292 downwards.
AACAGCTGTCCGTGATTTTATTCACGGCCACAGGCCAAAGCCGGGCGAAAACCTGGGCGTCTAGCGAACCGGACCCGCCCTCCGTGTTCCTCTCGCTGCTCTGTGATGAATCAGGCTCTTCGCAGTCGATAGAATTGTGTTACATGTCCGTTTCCTCAGCTCGTGCCGCTGCCTACAAAATCCTATTGCGCGTCGAGCGCGAATCTTCTTACGCCCTGGATCTTTTGCACGCCCCGGCCTACGTCCATCTTTCGAGGCGCGATCATGGGCTTGCCACTGAACTCGTGATGGGCGTTTTGCGCTGGCGCTCGCGGTTGGACGAAGAAGTGGCCGAAGCATCGTCACAGCCTTTTAAGAAGCTGGACGTGGAAATTCTCGTCGCGCTTCGCATGGGGCTTTATCAGCTGCGGTGCCTCAATCACATTCCTGAGCGAGCTGCCCTGTACGAAAGCGTGGAGTTGGTGAAGCGGGCGCGAAAACGTTCCGCAGCGTCCTTCGTGAATGCAATTCTGCGAAAGGTGGCCACTAGGCTCGAGTCGTATGAGACTTCTCTTGCGGAAGATAGCGTCCGCACGACGGAATCAATTGCACGCGCACTCGCGCATCCGCGGTGGCTGGTCGAACGATGGACACACGAATATGGTGTACAAGTCGCAACCAAAGTCTGCGAGCACAACCAGTCCATTCCAGCCACAACAATCCGCCTTCGCCTGCCGTCAGTGCAAGAGAAACTCGCGCGAGAGGGCCTGTCGCTGAAGCCGGCACAACTTCTCTCGTCGGCGCGGATTGTGGTGGACGGAGACGTTACGCAAACACAGTCCTTCCAGGAAGGGAATGTGGTGATCCAAGATCAGGCTTCACAATTGGTAGCGGCGCTCGTGGGAAGCCCACAGCTGCGCTCTGCATCGCGCTTGCGTATCCTCGACTGTTGCTCCGCTCCTGGCGGAAAGACGCTGGCTATGGCAGACCGCAATCCTGAAGCCACGATCACGGCGGTTGAACTTCATCCGCATCGGGCAAGATTGCTGCGAAGGCTTCTGCGGGGGGCAGGAACGCAAGACAATGTTCGAGTGATCGTAGCTGACGCCGGGCGTTTGCCGCTGGCTTCGTCGTTCGATCGAGTACTCGTCGACGTCCCCTGCTCCGGCACCGGCACGCTCTCCAGGAATCCTGAAATCAAATGGCGATTGCAAGCTGCCGACTTGAAGGATTTGCAGAGGCGGCAAGTCGCAATCCTGAATTCCGCCATGGCGCGAGTGCCTCCTGGCGGTCGCATCCTTTACTCGACTTGT
>JASHRE010000695.1 GCA_030037515.1 Candidatus Sulfotelmatobacter sp. | reverse complement strand
GCGAACTCGAACAGGTCACGACTCCACGGGAAATTTATAGCCTTCCGGCCACGGCCTACGAGGCACAATTCATCGGTCACACAAATCTGCTGAACGCTGAAGTCAGAAGCGGCGTGGTGCGTTGCGGCGAGTTGTCGTGGCCGGTCGCGCTTCCCGACGGGCCGGCGCAGTTCTCGTTACGTCCAGAGCACGTGCGCCTGGCTGGCCTTTCCACGGCTTCGGATTCGATTCGCGTGTGCGGACAAATCGTCGATCAGGCCTTCCATGGTGCCACGGAATTGATTCGCGTGCATTGCGCCAACGGACTTGTGCTTCTGGCGAGAATCCCGAGCGGCGGCATAACCAGGGGCAACGTGGAACTCGAGTTTTCCCCGGCGCATGCCGTCTTCGTGCGCAACTCTCCAGAAAGGGTTTGATGTTCTCCCGGGCTTACAAGACGCTCGTGACCATCCCGCCTCTCGCCTGGGTTGCACTGTTTCTGCTGACGCCATACGCGCTGATGTTCTGTTACAGCTTTTGGTCGGTTTCTTCTCTCCAGATCATTGTCCATTCCTGGAATCTCGAAAACTACCGCCAGCTCCTGCAAAGACCGGTTTATTGGGAAACCTTGCTGCGTTCCATGTGGATTGCGGCGCGGGTCATGATGTTCTCGCTGCTGCTCGGATATCCGCTGGCATATTTCCTTTCGTTTTACGGTGGCAAGCGCAAGGATCTGCTCTACCAGATGGTGATCATTCCGTTGTGGGTCAGCTATCTGGTCCGGGCCTATGCATGGAAAACCATTCTCGGCTCCGACGGCGTCTTGAATGGACTTTTGCAGTACACGCACCTGACGCGTCATCCGCTGGAGTTTTTTCTCTACAGTCCATTCGCAGTCGTGCTGACGCTTACGCACATCTACACGCCGTTTGCGTTCCTACCCATTTACGCTGCGCTCGAGCACATTCCGCGCAACCTCATCGAAGCCTCGCACGACCTGGGAGCCACTCCCGCCCAAACCTTCGGGAAAGTGATATTTCCGTTGTCGATTCCGGGTGTGTTGGCCGGCGCCACGTTCGCCTTCGTCTTGAGCTTGGGGGACTTTCTCGCGCCGCTGCTGCTGGGAGGGCCGAGCGGCATCATGATTTCTAACATCGTCGTCAGCCTTTTCGGCGCTGCATATAACTGGCCGCTCGGCGCGGCGATTTCGCTCTGCATGCTGCTGGTGGTCGTCAGCCTGCTTTTCTTCTCCGAACGATTAGAAAAGAAATGGAGCTTCTCGTGAGCAACCGAACTGGGTCGCGCTCTCGCTGGCTGACGGGGTATGCCTTCGCTGTATTTGCATTTTTGTATCTACCCATTTTGGTTCTAATTGTTTATTCGTTCAACGGCGAAGGCGTTGGCGGGTTTCCGCCTCACCATCTCACGCTCGACTGGTATCAAACTCTGTTCGGCGACGGCGCGATCTGGGATTCCGTCCTCAACAGCCTTGAAGTAGCGTTGGCGGCCATGCTGATTGCGCTCGCCTTCGGCGTGCCCGCGGCGCTGGCGCTTGATCGCGCGCAGTTTCCGGGCAAAGCCTTATTCCGGCGTTTGGTGCTGCTGCCGCTAATTTTGCCCGGCATTATCACCGGACTGTCACTGCTCATGCTGTTCGATCTGATGCGGGTAAAGTTGAGCCTGCTGACCATCACCCTCGGGCACGGGACCGCGCTGATTTCGGTTGCGACCACGGAAATTTTCGCGGGACTGCAGAAACTCGATCGCGCGCAGGAAGAAGCCTCGCTAGACCTCGGGGCAAATTATTGGCAGACGTTCTGGCGAGTGACGGTTCCCAATCTGAAGCTGCCGATCATCGGCGCAGCGCTTTTGATCTTCACTCTCTCGATGGACGAAATTGCGGTGAGCTTCTTCCTGATCGGCCGCGACAATACTCTGCCGCTCGAAATCTGGGGACGCCTGCGCCGCGGCATCACGCCTGAAATTAACGCAATCTCGACGATCATCTTTTTCTTCTCGCTCGTGGCGATTGTGGTCTGGTACCGGCTGCGTACAAAAGCGGAGGGAAATGTCGCGGTGGGTGAGGAACTGGTAGAGACAGCCGGGTAGTATCTTTCGCCATTACCTCGGCGGACTCTGCGATCCGAAGCTTTTCATCCGACGGGGGCGCACATGCGGCCGGGCACGGATCAGGGAGGCTACGGCAACTCCCGCACCCAAATATTCCGGAAGCTGATGGGCGGACTGGGATCACCATGCGCCTGCAGCTTGATCGGCGCGGAATCGAACTTCTTGTAGAACGGGTGGCCGATGTAGCGCGTCTCTCCCTGCAACTCGAAGTGATTCTGCACCGGCACACCATTTAGGAACACGGTGGCGAAAGCCGGACTTTTCAGGCCGCCGTCGTCATTGAAAACAGGAGCCGTCCAGACTACGTCATAACTTTGCCATTCGCCCGGCTTGCGCATCGGATTCGCGAGCGGAATGCTCTGCTTGTAAATGCTTCCGGCCATCCCGTTGACGTAGGTCGAATTGTTGTACGAATCGAGCACCTGCAATTCATATCCCGCATCGCCGGGACCGGTCGACGCCAGAAACACTCCGCTATTGCCGCGCGCCTGACCGGAACCGGTCACATTCTCAGGAATTCTCCACTCGATATGAAGCTGATAATTCTTGAAGCTTCTCTTCGTTTCAATATTCCCCGCTCGCTTGTTGACCGTGACAATGCCGTCGCCCACGATCCACTTCGCTGACGAGTGATCCTGTGCCGAAACCCACTCATCGAGATTGTTCCCGTCGAATAACACGATCGCGTCCGAAGGCGGAGCAGGGTCTGTGACGCCCGGAGTCACAACTTTCGGCACGGGCTGCCAGACTTCCGTGTCTTCCGGCTTGGCCGCAGCCGCGGCTTCAGATGATGCCGGCTGTTGCTGCGCGAAGATCCGAATAGACAAGCTCAGAAACCCGACGATGGTCAGCAATTTTAGAATGGGCATGGTTGGAGAGAATACCGCAATCGCACGCAACTGCGAAGCGATTTGAATCCCCATCCGCGGGTGCCCCCGTCCTTGTCTCCGCGTTTTTTGCGGAGACAGGCGGGGGGCCTGACTTCCAGATGCTCAAAACAGCCGTCCGCTTCTGGAAGAGCCGGTCTATAGAAGCTGCATCGTGGAAGGCCGGCCATTTATGACCGGGTGAAGCGTCGGTTGAAATGTAGCCCCACTTTTTCCACAGCCCCATGTGACGCTGATCCCTGCCTTCATTCTGCCAATTCGAACAGCATCGCATTTTTTCCCATTGCCAAACGGGTGGGGGGAAATTCAGCACAAAATTGAGCGGCTAACTCGTTGCGACTCAAGATCTTGCCCGCAAGTTGTTGTGCCCCATAGATTATTTCGCGATTCTGGGCTAAGTTTCTGATGTCAATAGATCGGGGGAGGGGGATAACCCATTGCCAAACCGTTCCATGAACCGGAAAACTTGCTCCAATCGCTCCTGAAAAATTTTCTGCCGCTTCGGTGCCTCCGTGGTGAATACGACCGTCCCAATCCCTCATAGTAAAGTGGTAAGACAGCAGGCGTAGGATTCCAACTTGTCTTCTGGCATACGCAACATCGCCATCATCGCTCACGTCGACCATGGCAAGACCACGCTGGTCGACGCCATGCTCAAGCAGAGCGGCACGTTCCGCGCCAACGAGACCGTTGCCGAGCGCGTCATGGATTCGAACGAACTCGAGCGCGAGCGCGGCATCACCATCCTGGCGAAGAACACAGCCATCTTTTATCACGCTGTGAAGATCAACATCGTCGACACGCCCGGACACAGCGACTTCGGCGGCGAAGTCGAGCGCGCATTGAAAATGGTGGACGGCGTTATGCTCCTGGTCGACGCCAGCGAAGGCCCGCTGCCGCAAACCCGCTACGTACTGGGTAAAGCGCTCGAAGCGACGCTGCCGCCGATCGTTGTCATCAACAAGATCGACCGCGCCGATGCACGCCCGCAGGAAGTGCTCAACGAGGTCTACGACCTCTTCATCGATCTGGACGCGAAAGAAGAGCAACTCGATTTCCCCGTGCTTTATACGAATGCAAAGTTGGGCACGGCATCGACCGATATCAAGATTCCTGGTGAAGATCTCCGACCACTTTTCGATGCCATTCTGGATACGATTCCCGCGCCGAAGGGCGAGCCTGCCGGTTCGTTGCAGATTCTTGTCGCCAATCTCGATTACAGCGACTATCTCGGGCGCATTGCGATCGCGCGTGTCTTCAACGGCACATTACGCACCGGAGAAGAAGTGGCCATCGCCAAGCTCGACGGCTTTCTGCACAACACGAAGATCACGAAACTCTTCTCCTTCGCCGGGCTGAAGCGCACAGATATCAGCGAGACCGAACTCGGCGACATTGTGGCCATCGCCGGGGTCGAAGGCATCACCATCGGCGAAACTATTACCAATGCCGAAAACCCTGCGCCTCTGCCTGCGATTGCAATCGATGAGCCCACGATCGCCATGCTGTTCACCGTGAACACGTCGCCGTTCGCGGGCAAAGAAGGAGCTTACGTGACCTCGCGCAACTTGCGTGAGCGCCTTGAGAAAGAGCTTCTGACTAACGTATCTCTGCGCGTGGAAGATACCGGCTCGACCGATTCGTTCAAAGTCCTGGGCCGCGGCGAATTGCAGCTTTCGATCCTCCTCGAAATGATGCGCCGCGAAGGGTACGAACTCATGGTTGGCAAACCGGAAATCGTGACGAAACGCATCGAGAGCAAGCTGATGGAGCCAGTCGAGCACCTCACCGTCGATGTTCCTGAAGAATTCGTCGGCGTGGTGATGGAACAACTGGGCGCGCGCAAGGGCGAAGTCACCAATATGCACAATCACGGCTATGGACGCGTGCGCGTCGAGTTCCGTGTCCCCAGCCGCGGGCTGATCGGCCTTCGCAGCCAGTTGCTCACCGATACGCGCGGCACGATTGTGATGAATTCCCTGTTTGACGGGTACACGGAATGGCAAGGCGAAATTCCCCATCGGCTCACCGGAGCGCTCATTGCCGACCGGCCCGGCACTTCCACGGCGTATGCTTTGTGGGGATTGCAGGAACGCGGGGAACTCTTCGTCGGACCGGGCGTTGAACTCTACGAAGGCATGATCATCGGCGAGAACGCAAAAGATAACGATCTCGACGTGAATGCCGTGCGCGAAAAGAAGCTCACCAACATGCGCGCATCCACGGCCGACGAGGCCATTCGTCTTGTGCCGTTCCGAGCGCTGAATCTTGAGCAGGCGATCGAGTTCATCACGGATGATGAATTTGTCGAGGTCACGCCGAAATCGCTGCGCCTGCGCAAGAAGATTCTGCAGGCGAATAAGCGCAAGAAGAGTACACTGGCGACCGTTGAAGAGTCTTAGCCGTCGTTGCAGGTTGCCGTGGGAACGAGTATAGGAACGCCTTTTGGCTACTTCTCATCTCACCATGGGCATCATACTTCCGGCGTGCCTCGAAGACGCCAACCTGTCCGCAGCGGAAATGGAAAGCTCGCGCTGCTAATCATCATTTGTGGCTTGTGCACACTGTTTGCTCCGCTCATTGGGTTGAGCCTCCTGTCATGCGTTCACCAACCGTTGTGTGCCTGCTGATGGTGGGTTCGCTTCCTCTTTCCGTGCCGTACCCGGAGAGGACCGCGGCTTTGACGGCTCACCTTGGAGGCCCTTTACTTCTGGGGCATAGGAACAAGATTATCGTTTCAAGAGACTTTTTACCGTTCGAGCCGGCATGGTAGAGTGCATTATGGCTGGCTGCAGTTCGCCCTGTTCCGAATGATGGCCGCCTTGGGTGCCCTTTCGCTGAGCCGGGAATCTGACTGAGTTGGGTGGCGGATTGCGACCTTTCTTGCTCAGGGGAAGAGATTTGAAAAAGCGCGAGAGAGAACCTCAACACTTCCGCATGTTCCTGGTTCCGTGCAGTTGCGGAACAACCTTCGCGGTCGCCGAAGCCTATGACCGTAAAGGTACGGCCTGGAGCCGCTACCTGACTTGCCCCGGCTGTGGCAAGAAGCACGACCCCAAAAACCGGCTGCTGCAGATGGGCTTCCATCCCGAAGGCTATTGGAAGGTCGACGAATGTTAGAGGCGCGGCCGCCCTCACTCGCGCGGGCTCTGCACGGTAAATTCACAAGCGCAGTATAGGAAACCTGCTATACTGCTGGCCGCATTTGACTGTTCGCCAGCTCCCGGTCGTCGATTTTCAGGAACGGCCCTTTCCGCCCTGGCAAGTCCGCCGAACTGAGCTCGCACTTCGACAGCTCAATGCAGAGGCAGACGCGTGAAGAATATTTTTGTGGGGAATCTCAGCTTCAATACTGGTGAAGATGAGTTGCGCCAAGCTTTCGAAGCATACGGGCAAGTGGATCGCGTGAGCATCATGACGGATCGCGATACCGGGCGTTCGCGGGGCTTCGGTTTCGTCGAGATGACGAATAATGAAGAAGGCGAGAAAGCGATCTCGGCGTTAAACGGAACGCAGCTTGGCGGACGCACGATCAACGTCAACGAGGCTCGACCCAAGGCAGAGCGGGCCAGCAGCGGAGGCGGCGGACGCGATCGTGGGGGTCGCGGCGGCTATCGCGATCGCTAGGTCGCAAACCACGGCGCTCCGCAAGTAAGGTTCGTCTCCGGGCGTAATCACTTCGGGTGCGGGTGGGCGCTTGCCTGAACACAGCCGAGAAATCCCGAAAACTCAAACCCCGCACCGCGGCGGCTCCTCCGCTGCAATGGCCACGCAAACTTTGAAGGTTGAAGCGATCGCGGTTAGAATGTTTCAGAACAGTTAGAATGTTTCAGAACAACGGTCCGCGCCCGTAGCTCAGCTGGATAGA
>JASHRE010000694.1 GCA_030037515.1 Candidatus Sulfotelmatobacter sp. | reverse complement strand
AGCGCCGGGCGTGTACTGTATGCCCATGCCGACGCCAAGAGCGCCGGCGCGTAACTCATGCACGATTCGATCCTGGATTCGTTCGATTTGATCACTGGTTGCCGGTTGGTTCGTGGCCGGTCCGCTCTTGGGCAGAATCTCCGGTATGCCGGTTTTGAAGTCCAAGCTTTCTGGCTTCAACGGAGCCCCGAAAACCAGCGCTCTCGCTGCAACGTGGCTGGCCGTGGTCCCATAGTTGATCAGCGAGCGGCCTTGTTTCATTTTCAAGAAGTCCGCCACGTCGGGTGCGCCGATCTCCATTTCCAGAGCGGTCGTAACTCCATCGAAAGCCTTCACGCGCTGGCTGTTGAGGTCCTGGCCGTGCTGATGCAGATCGATGAACCCGGGAGCAACGACAAGTCCAGCGGCATCAAGCACGCGCTTGCCGCTCAGCGGATCGCTTGAAATGCGAACGATCTTGCCATTCTCAATCGCAACATTGCGCACCGCGTCCAGGCCGGTTTCAGGATCCATGATGCGACCGCGTGCAATCACCAGATCGTATTGCTGCGCCGACAACATGGTCGAAAGGAGCATGAGGGGCATCAGCATCAGCTTGCGCATCGTTGCACCGAAGCCGCGATCATAGCACTGTGAGACATCTCGCGTGGGAGACGGCGTGCACGAATCAATTGCTGGCTGCTTCGTCCCCGAACTGACACGCTGGTTTTTCTTCACGTAAACTGTTTTTCGTTGAGAACGATCACACACCTCCTGAGCCGGTACACCGCCTGGATATGGGGCTTGCTCCACGTGCTCGGGATTTGGGGCGTCTTCGTCATCGCGTTTGCCGACAGCGCGCTGCTCGGCATGCCGGTCGATGCCATTGTCGCGACCTACGTTTTCCAGCATCGCACGCGATTTTTTGTATATGTGCTGCTGGCGGCGGTGGGATCGGCGCTCGGCAGTATTCCCCTCTACATCATCGGCTACATTGGCGGCGAGACCGTGCTGCGCAAGCGTGTCTCGGAAGAGCGATTCCAGAAAATTCACCGCTCCTTCGAGGAACACGAATTCTGGGCATTGATGTTTCCGGGGATGTTTCCGCCGCCCATGCCGTTCAAAATCTTCGTGCTGGGTGCGGCCATTTCCGAGATGAACTTCGGCCACTTCCTGCTGGCGATTTTCCTGGCCCGCTGCGTGCGGTTCTTCGCCCTCGCTTTGCTGACGCTTTATTTTGGGCCGCAGATTGTGGGATTTCTGGGCACGGTCATTCGGCAGCATGCTTATTGGGTCGCGGTTGTGCTCGTGGTGGCGGGATTGCTGACATGGCTGGCTTTGATGATGAAGAAAAACAAGTCAAGAAATCAGCCCGCGCAGTAATAAGCCTTCGTCTGCAGGTTTCGGCGGAGACTAGACCAAACTACGCTGCCGCTGCGTGATTCCCGGATCGCCCGAGCCTTGCGGAAAGCGCGTGGATGAAAACCGGCGTTCCGAAAAATGCCAGCGAGAAGAACAGGTCGCTTTCGATGGTGCCGCGGAAAAATGGAAGCGCGGCCGTGTAGGACATCATCAGCCCGCTGAAGCTGCGCGGATACATTTGCGGCCACGCTGCCCAAACTGCAAAATTGCTGATCAGGAAAAATGAAAACGAACTGACCAGCGCCGCTCCAACCACACGCCACAGAGTGGTTTTCTCACGCAAACCTGTACCCAGCCAGAGAATGGCCGCATACCACGCCCACGTGACCAGTTGATCCCATGAGAAAGTGAACGCGTAAACGTACTTGGTCAGGATGACATCAGTTGCGGCAAGCAGCAAAAGTGGAATCCACATCTGCCGGCGCGTGCCGCGCGCTCCAAAAAACAAAAGCGACGCCGCCAATGGGGTGAAATGCCAGGCATGCGGAAGCACGCTGAGAGGGCCGGCAAACGGCAGAAACCTAACGGCCACGGCGAGCAGCACGAAAATGTAAGCCAGCATGTTCACCTCCCGGGACGAATATTATTCTGAGTGCTCGGACAGCCGCCGTCAAGCGGCCGCCGATCGCCGCTTCTTAGTCGGGTTCTGGTGCGACCACCTGGTCCTTTCCTGTACCGAACACATCCCCGAGCACATGCAGGTTCCTGTCCAGTTCAACCGATGCACCAAGCACGCGACGTCCGCGGTCCCCATTTACAGCACTCGGCACGTCTAGAAACCGCAGGTCCTGAAAATGAACGATGTATCCGTCTTGCGGCCCGCCCAATTCCTCTGTCTCAACGATAGGATACTGTGCCCAGTCCAAATATATGCGTCCGAGATATGACCGTTTCGCGGCCAGCGTCACCGGCGTTTCCTCTGGCTTGTAGCGAATTTCCATCTCGTCTTCTGGATCGACTTCTGCGCTTGAGGAATTCACTGGCGCCAGGGCAAAGAACGCCGGCGTCTCCACAACACCGTTCCAGTGGAATGGATTGATCCATGTCGGATATGCCGAGACGCGCAAAGGATTAACGCCCTCATATTCGCGCGACTCGAGCGCACTTAACGCCCGCCGATGCTCATAATCCCGGATGCCCCACATCAGCACGACACCGACTAGGGCCAGCGCCGCCGCCAGCCGGCCCCTCGGTCCCTGCTTGCGCACTCCGATTTCGCGGTCCACAAGACCGAGTAGGGCAGGCACAACCAATCCCAGGATCAGCAGTGCCAGCATGATTGGCTCGACGATGAAGACGATGTCCCACGAATACCATTTCTCAGAGAACGGCCAGAAGGGGCGCACGCCGTAGTTGTTGGTGAAGTCAAGCAGAATATGGCTCAGGCCCGCGAGGCAGGCGTAACCGAACAGCAACCCCCAGCGGGGGGGCAGATTGGGATCTTTCGTTTTTCGACCGCGCAATCGCCAGAGCAAGTACACGAAGCCAACCACCGCCGCCGCACAGATGGGAGTTCCCAGGAAGGAATGTGTGAATCCGCGATGATGCGCAAACGCGAATGCTGGTCCGCGGAATCGGCCAAGCACATCGAGATCTGGAGCCTCGGCAGCCAGCGTGAGCGTCAGAGTCGCCAGCGCCGTTTTGCGATTGAGCCCGGCCCGCCCCATGCACGCGCCGGTCAGAAAATGTGTAATGGGTTCCAAGTGGCGATTTTATTGTCTGAAAAGCAAAGACGACAAATTGCAACGAATTCTTACAGTTTTCAGCCCCCCGGCATCAGCAGCGTCAGCGCATCCGGCACAACCGTAATCTCGGCGGGCAGAGTGCCGAGCAATTCTCCGTCTGCCTCAACGTAAATTCGGCGATTCGTTGCGAACGATGCCGCTTGATACTGGCACGAAACTTTCTTGCTGTGAACGAGTTCAATCCCCGGAACATGCCACCCGCGGCCCAGCAAGCCCCGCGTTACGTAAGCCAGATAAGAGAGACGTTTCTCCGTATGGCAGAGAATCAGCCGCATGTCATCGCGCCCGAGCGAAGCGCCGGGTGCAAATTCCCGCAACACTCCGCCGAAATTCCGAATGCGGACGGCCAGCAGTTCGGTCAGCAACGCGCTTTTGGGCTGCGGAGAAGAGTCCTGCGAATCTTGATCGCAATACGACGCCCGAAATCTCGTCATCGGATATGTGAACCACATGTGCCACGCTTTCGCGTAATACGCAGCCATGCCCATGCGCTGTTTGGCGCCCGTCAGGAGCTTGTAGAACAGATGCGCGTCCACTCCTACGCCTGCGGTGATCACGAAATAGCGGGAGTGAATGGATCCTTGCGGACCAACGTACTTCACGTAACCTAGAGCAATTCGTCGCGGCGTTGCCTTCAGAAGAGCTCTTGCGGCAGCCGCCAAGTCTCGTGGAAGCCCCAAGTCATGGGCGAGGGCATTCGCAGTCCCCAGGGGAAGCACTCCCAATGCGGCCGAAGAATTGGCCAGGGCCTGGGCAACGTTGTGAATCGTTCCGTCGCCGCCGCAGGCAAAGATGGTGTCGCACCCCGCATCCATCGCCTGGCGCGCCAGTTCGCCAGCGTGATCACGCGATTCCGAGGCGACAAGATCGGCCTTGACTCCCGCACTGCGCAGCACTGCGAGCGCCGATTCCACTTTCTTCAGCCGCCTCGCGCCGCTGCCGCCAGAATCCGGATTGTAGAGCAGAGCTGCTTTTTGCATACCCGCGTGGAAGCAGGATTGTACCTGAGGGGCGAGAGGCGTGAAGTGAAGCTAAGAAATTCAAACGTGGATTTATGGAATCCCCACCTTAGCGAGCGGACGCGTGTTCACGGCGGATGCGGTAAACGAGATGCTGCAGACCGTGGTGCATCGCTTCTTTCCAAATCTTCATCCCGTTCTTTTCTGCGACGCGGCGGGAGGAAATGTTCTCAGGGCGAATCAGCGAGATGATTCTTTCCGCCTGCCATCGGCCGAAACCGTAATCGCGGCAGGCGCGAGCAGCCTCCGTGGCCAGACCCTGTCCCCACAGATCGCGGCGGACGTGATAGCCGATCTCCAGTTCGTCGACACCTTCCACATTTTGGAATGTCAAACCGCAATCCCCGATCAACTCGCCAGTCGACTTCAAAACCATCCCCCAGAGTCCATGACCGTACCGGGCGTAGCGCCGCAGGTTGCGCTCGATCCACTGCTCAACACCAGCCCGATCAAACGGCGCCGGATAGAAACGCATCGTTTCCGGATCAGCGATCACGAGCGCCAGTGCGGCGGCATCATCGCGGTGGAACTCGCGCAGAAGCAGGCGGGAAGTTCCGAGGATCGTCACGTTGCGCATGTGCATTTTTCAGACTCTCCAGATTCCTCATTTAACACCATGCAACATCGCCCCGACTATAATTTGCACCATGCCGGCCGACAAAGACGCCGAAAAACAGATCGAAGCGCTGCGCGAGAAAATCCGCCATCACGAGTATCTCTATTACGTCCTCGATCGTCCCCAGATCAGCGACTTCGAATTCGACAAGCTTGTGCAGGAGCTGCAGCAGCTTGAGGGCGAGCACCCCGCGCTGATCACGCCCGATTCTCCGACGCAGCGTGTGGGCGGCAAGCCGCGCGAAGGATTTTTTAAAGTGCGCCACTCTTCGCCGATGCTCTCGCTAGACAACACCTACAACCAAGACGAGCTAAGCGCCTGGGAGCGGCGCGTGCATGAATTGACCGGCGTCAAAGGCGTCGATTATGTCTGCGAGTTGAAGCTCGACGGCATGTCCCTGTCTCTCGGCTACGACGATGGCCAGCTGGTCCGAGGAGTAACTCGCGGCGACGGAACGACCGGCGAAGATGTCACCCTCAACGTGCGCACCGTGCGCTCCATTCCGCTGTCTGTGCCGAAAGAGAAGCTGAAAAAGACCGGAATCCCAGCGTATTTCGAAGTCCGGGGCGAACTGCTCATGCCCACGGCCGCTTTCAAAAAGCTGAATGAAGAACGCGAAAGCAAGGGGCTTCCCACCTTTTCCAATCCGCGCAACTTCACCGCAGGCACGGTGCGCCAACTTGATCCCAATATCACGGCGCAGAGGCCGCTCGACTTTTTTGCGTACATGCTGCTTCAGGATGGGCGCACGTACTTCGACCATCATTCGAAAACGCTCGAGGCTCTTGAATCCGCCGGATTTAAAGTCAACCCGCACCGCAAGCTGGTTCATTCGATCGATGAAGTGTGGAAGTTCATCCACCAGTGGGAGGAGAAACGCGATTCTCTGCCTTACGAGATTGATGGCATTGTGGTGAAAGTCGATCGCACCGCGCTGCAGGACGAACTCGGATTCACCGGCAAGGCTCCACGATGGGCGATCGCCTATAAGTATTCCGCCCGCGCCGGAATCACGAAGCTCGAAGGCGTTCGGTGGCAGGTTGGCCGCACGGGGAAACTGACGCCCGTGGCCGAGCTTGCGCCGGTGTCGATCGGCGGGACAACGGTGCGCAATGCGACGCTCCACAATGTCGACGAAATTGAGCGGCTGGGAGCGAAGATCGGCGACTACGTACAGGTCGAACGCGGCGGCGACGTGATTCCGAAGGTCGCGAAGGTTGTCGAAGACAAAGTTCATCCGCGCGGGAAACAAGAGATCGATATTCCGGAGAAATGTCCCGTATGCGCGACGAGGGTCGTGCGCACCGAAGGCGAAGTGGATTACCGTTGCGTCAACGCCAACTGCCCAGCCAAGCTGCTCGGGACGGTCCTGCATTTCGCTTCGCGCGGCGTCATGAATATCGACGGCATGGGCGAGTCGCTCGTCAATCAACTCATTGAGCGCGGCCTGGTCAAAAACGTCGCCGACATCTACGACCTCAACAAGAAAGATTTACTTGGCCTGGAGCGCTTCGCCGACAAGTCGGCACAGAATATTCTCGACGAAATTGCGAACTCGAAGAAGCTCCCGCTCGAGCGAGTCGTTTATGGCCTCGGCATTCGTTTTGTCGGCGAGCGCACGGCGCAATTTCTCGCCGAACATTTCGGATCGATGGACGCACTGGCCAACGCGAGCGCGGAACAGCTGGAAGAAGTCAACGAAGTCGGCCCCCGGGTCGCCGAAAGCATTGCCGAATTCTTTAGCAATCCGGCTAATCGCAAGCTGGTCGAGCGCCTGGGTAAGGCCGGACTTGCCTTCAAGGGCCAGCAAAAGGAACGCGGCACGAAGCTGGCGGGAAAGACGTTCGTCCTTACGGGCACGCTCGCGCATTACACGCGCGACGAAGCGAAACAGATGCTCGAAGATGCCGGCGGGAAAGTCGCCGGCTCGGTCAGCAAGAAAACGGACTACGTCGTCGCTGGCGCCGACGCGGGCTCCAAACTTGATCAAGCGAAGGAACTGGGTGTTGCGGTAATCGACGAAGGGGAAATGGAAAAGCTCGCGCGCTAATCAGGATCAGGTGGACAGTCGTCTCGGGCTGTGCGGTCGGGCGAAGCTCGACAGCCGAGATGGACTCCTGATCTCGGCGCCAATACCGACACTGTCATCCCGAACGGAGCGAAGGACCTGTATAGTTCCCTGTGCTTGATTATGGGCACTTTGCGGCAAACAACGCCGCTTTGGATGACTATCGGGGGAAAGTCGGATCAGGGCTTTCCAGTTGCCATGGCTTTCCGCATCCTCTCCCACGTCACATCCAGCGTCTCCGGCAGAATGCGCGTTTCGCAGACCACCGAAACAAAATTCGCATCGGCGACCCAGCGCGGGAGCACGTGCATGTGAATGTGTCCAGCGATTCCTGCGCCCGCCGCTTTGCCAATATTCATTCCTAGATTGATTCCATCCGGGTGGTACAGTTCGCGCAGCACGGTCTCCATCCGCTGCGAAAGAGCCATCATTTCGTTCGCGGCATCGCTTGGCAACCTCTGCAATTCATCCAAGTGCGCGTAGGGCACGATCATCACATGCCCGGGGGTATACGGAAACGCATTCAAAATCACAAAGCAATTCTTTCCGCGATAAACGATCCGCGCTTTGGCATCGTCTTTCTCTTTCACCGCGTCGCAGAATACGCATCCCATGGTCTTTTCCGTACCCGAGACGTAGGCGTAACGCCACGGCGTCCAGAGATAATCCATAGCAGGGCAGGGTAGCAGATCAGCACTCAGCAGTCAGCATTCAGCCGGTCGACTTCTCAGCGGCGGCCAGCGAAATTCAGATTCCTCGCTTCGCTTGCAATGATAGCGCCCGGGAGAAGTGCTGAGCTATGCACCAGGCTTGTGCTGCGCCGGCGATTCGTATCAGGGGACGCACTCGCGCGTGCGGAAAAAACGCCAATAGCAGCGCCTTGAGGCGCTGATTTTTACCGCAAGCTTGGGTCATACAGGCCTGGGTGCTGCCTGCTGAACGCTGATTGCCTTGAGCATTGAAACGTTGCGTTAACACGCGCAAGTTTTGCGTTTGACACTATTCGCGCGTGGTTGTTATAGTCGAGAAAGTTCCCATTGGACGCGGGTTTTCTGTAAAACGTCCGACAGCTGGGATTGTCTAGGTTCACTCGCCAGGGTGAGCCCACTACAACCAAACGGCTCCTCCAGCAGTCCGCAGCACAGGCCCCGCATCCATGATCAGAGAGGCAAACCTTGCTCGACGAAACCACCTTCGACGAAACCACCACCAACGATTCCAATTCAAGCGTTGCTACGCAAACCGAACTATCCGCTGAGCAGGAGCAACATTCGGCTCCTTCAACTGAGGAGCACCACTCCTCGCCCACGGCGGAGGAAAAGCCCGCTCCTGCTGAGGACTTTGCTGCAGCCCTGGAGACCTACACCACCGAGGCCGAAGAGGCCGTCAGTGAGGATCGCGTCATCCGCGGCAGGGTGCTCAAGCTGACGCCGACGCATGTAGTCGTTGATGTGGGTGCGAAGTCGGAAGGCATGCTGCCGATCGCCGAAGTGCTCGATCACACAGGCCAGCCGAAATTCAAGTCCGGCGATGAAATCGATGTCATGCGCGAGAAGGGTGAAACCGAGGAAGGCTACATCAACCTCTCGCACCAGAAAGCGCAACGCATACACGCTTGGGAAGAGATTGAAAAAGCGCACCACGACAAGAAGCCGATCAAGGCCGTAGTCCTCGACCGCATCAAAGGTGGATTGACGGTCGACATTCTCGGCGCGCATGCCTTCCTGCCCGGATCTCAGGTCGATCTCCGTCCTGTTCGCAATCTCGATGGCATGAAGGGACAGATGCTCGAAGTTGCCATCATCAAGCTCAACAAGAAACGCGGCAACGTTGTGGTCTCGCGCAAAGAATTGCTCGAAAGTGAGCAGCAGGAAAAACGCTCCAAGACGCTCGAGCACCTCGAGGAAGACGCAGTCCTGACGGGAGTGGTCAAGAACCTGACCGAGTACGGCGCGTTCGTCGATCTCGGTGGCCTTGATGGGCTGCTACACATCACCGACATGTCGTGGGGACGCCTGACTCATCCCAAAGACCTGGTCAATGTCGGCGACCAGATTCAAGTCAAAGTTCTCAAGTACGACAAGGAAAAACAGCGGGTTTCGCTCGGCTTCAAACAGCTCACGCCCGATCCCTGGCTCGACGCCGAGGCTCGCTATCCCGTGGGCGCGCACGTTTCCGGACGCGTGATCAGCGTGACCGATTACGGAGCTTTCGTGGAACTCGAGCAAGGCATCGAAGGTCTCGTCCACGTCAGCGAAATGACTTGGTCGAAGCGGATGAAGCATCCCTCGAAGCTGGTTAACGTAGGCGATCAGGTCGAGTGCGTCGTGCTCAATGTAAATCCAGCGGAACGCCGCATCTCGCTGGGTATGCGCCAGCTTGCCGCAAATCCGTGGGATTCCTTGCATGAAAGATTTCCCGTGGGCATGACGGTGGAGGGGCGCGTGCGCAATCTCACCGATTTCGGCGCGTTCATCGAAATCGAAGATGGCATCGACGGCCTCGTCCACGTCAGCAATTTGAGCTGGACCAAGCGCGTGAAACATCCTTCAGAAGTGCTGAAGAAAGGCGATCGCGTGAAGGCGATTGTTCTCGCGATCGAGCCGGAAAAGAGGCGTCTGTCGCTGGGCGTAAAGCAGTTGCAACCCGACGTCTGGGAATCTTTCTTCGCCTCGCATCATGTCGGCGACGTCGTCCACGGCAAAGTCCTGCGGGTTGCCGCGTTCGGCGCGTTCGTCGAAATTGCTGACGGCGTGGAAGGCCTCTGCCACAAGTCCGAGGCTGTCGACGAAAACGGCCAGCCGGTTCACCTTGAACCCGGCGTGGAGCACGATTTCAAGATCATCAAGATGAGTCCGGAAGAAAAGAAAGTCGGACTGAGCATTCGCGCGGTCGGAGAAGAAGCTTCTCGCTCCGAAGTCGAAGCCTACAAGCAGCCCGTTTCGAGCACCAGTTCCACCATCGGCGAACTGATCTCCTGGAAACGCGCCAGCAACGAGGGGAATTAGCCGATCAGCGCTCGGCATTCGGCGGAGAGTCAACCGGTGCCGGCGCCAAGGGCTGGGTGCTGAATGCCTTCTGGCCGTCCTCTGTTCTAGAATCCTTAGTTTGCCTTGGCTCATCTCTCACTAAGGAAGATTCCCTTGTCCGACGCAATTTACGACATAGCCGTAATCGGCAGCGGACCAGCCGGCTACAGCGCCGCGATCCGCTCCGGCCAATATGGCCTCAAGACCGCGCTGATTGAAAAAGACGGATTTCTCGGCGGGACGTGCCTGCATGTCGGCTGTATCCCCACCAAAGCACTGTTGTTCAACGCTGAACTTTGGGATCACCTCAAAGACGCCAAAGAATTCGGCATCGAAGGCGTCGACGCCCGCAAGTTGAATTGGGCCGCCATCCATGATCGAAAATCGAAAATCGTGGCCAAGCATGCCAAGGGCCTCGAGTTTTTGATGAGGCAAAACAAAGTCCACACCATCAAGGGATACGCCCGTCTCACGGGCGCAGCGAAAAACGGCGTGCATGCTGTCGAGGTTATCAACGACGGCAAGACTGATCAGATTCAGGCGAAAAGCATAATTCTCGCGACCGGCTCGGAAGCGCGCATGTTGCCCGGACTCGAAATCAGCGACCGCATTCTCACAAATATCGAAATCCTGAGCTTGAAAGAAATTCCGAAATCACTCGTCATCGTCGGAGCCGGCGCGGTCGGAGTCGAATTCGCCTCGATCTATCGATCGTTCGACTGTGAAGTGACGATTATCGAGATGCTGCCTCGACTCGTTCCACTGGAAGATGAAGAAATCTCGAAAGAACTTGCCCGCGTCTATCGCAAACGAGGAATCAATTTCCACACTGGTGCGCGGGTCGAGAAAGTCGAGGAATTGAAATCAGGAATCTCTGTGACGATAAGCATCGACGGCAAACATCAGAAAATCGAAGCGGAGAAAATCTTGATCGCCGTCGGCCGCAAGCCGCGCACGCAAGACATCGGCCTTGAAAGAACCAAAATCAAGCCGGAACGCGAATTCATTCAGACTGATTCCTGGATGCAGACTGCCGAACCCGGCGTTTATGCTGTCGGAGACATTGTGCTCGGCACGCCGCAACTCGCGCATGTGGGAGCGATGGAAGGGCTCGTCGCGGTCGCGAAAATCGCCGGGAAGCCAGGCAAGCCGGTGAACCGCGAACGCATCCCTGGAGCTACGTACTGCCATCCCGAAATCGGCAGCGTCGGTCTCACCGAAACGCAAGCCCGCGAAGCCGGCTACAACCTGAAGATCGGCAAGTTTCCTTTCACGGCAAATTCGCGCGCGTCGATCGTCGGCCAGCACGACGGCTTCATCAAAATTGTATCGGACGCGGATTACGGCGAGATCCTCGGCGTCCATATCATCGGTCCGCAAGCGACGGAACTAATTGCCGAAGCCGTCGCGGCGATGGAACTCGAAGCTACGGTCGGGGATTTGATGTGGACGATTCACGC
>JASHRE010000076.1 GCA_030037515.1 Candidatus Sulfotelmatobacter sp. | reverse complement strand
CTGCCGACTTCGCGTGACAGCTGCGTGGGATGATGCTCGCCTTCGACGCGCACGATGATGCGCTCGGAGTCGACCGAATCCACGATGCCGTTGCGCTTCGCGAGAATGACGGCGCCCGAGTCGCGAGCCGTCACGCCTTCCATTCCCGTGCCAACGATCGGTGCCTGCGCCCGCAGCAAAGGCACCGACTGCCGTTGCATGTTCGCGCCCATCAGCGCGCGGTTGGCGTCGTCGTGCTCGAGGAACGGAACCAGCGACGCCGCGACCGAAACCAGCTGCTTCGGACTGACGTCGACGTAATCGACTTCGTCGCGGCTGACCAGCACGAAGTTGCCGGCCTTGCGGGCGTTGACGAGATCGGCGGCGATGCGGCCCTTGTCATCGAGTTCAACGTTGGCCTGCGCGATCGTGTGCCGGTCTTCCTCCCACGCCGACAGATAGAACGAGTACGGCTCGATCTGCGCCGGCTTCCTGCGCTTCTCTTTCAGCTCGGCATTGATCTTCTCGATCTCGTGTTTTTCCACGTGATCGCCGACCTTGAAATCGGTATCGCCGGTGTTCACGATCGTCACGTAATCGATGATTTTTCCGTTCTTGATCTTGCGATACGGTGACTCGATGAATCCGTAGTCGTTGATCCGCGCATAGCAGCTCAGCGACGAGATCAGTCCGATGTTCGGGCCCTCCGGCGTCTCGATGGGGCAGATGCGGCCGTAGTGCGTCGGATGCACGTCGCGGACTTCGAATCCCGCGCGCTCACGCGACAAACCGCCCGGCCCAAGAGCCGAGAGACGACGCTTGTGGGTGATTTCCGACAGCGGATTGGTCTGGTCCATGAACTGCGAGAGCTGCGAAGATCCGAAGAATTCGCGGATCGCAGCCATGACCGGCTTGGCGTTGACCAGATCGTGCGGCATGGCTGTCGACATTTCCTGGTACACGCTCATCTTTTCTTTGATCGCGCGTTCCATGCGGACCAGGCCGATGCGGAACTGGTTCTCCATCAGCTCGCCCACCGCCCGCACCCGGCGGTTGCCGAGGTGATCGATGTCATCGACCGCGCCGATGTTCCGGCGCAGCTTCAGCAGGTAAGAAATCGTCGCGTAAAAGTCCTCCGGATCGAGCGTCCGCTTCTCGAGGCTCGTGGCTTCCTGATTTTCAAACAGCTTGATGTTGAACTTCAGGCGGCCCACGCGCGAGAAGTCATACTTCCGCGGATCGAAGAACATACCGTGGAACAGCGCCGTCGCGGTGTCGAGGGTCGGCGGATCGCCAGGACGCAGCTTGCGGTAGATTTCGATCAGCGCTTCCTGCGGAGTCTTGATCGAATCGCGCTTGAGCGTCTGGCTGATGACCGTTCCTACGTCATCGCGCTCAGGGAAGAAAAGCGACATTTCGACCACACCGGAATCGAGAATCTTAGAAAGCTTGTCGGTGGTCAGCTCGGAATTGGCTTCGAGCAGGACTTCGCCGGTGGTCGTGTCAACCACGTCGCTCGCCGTCCACGCGCCTTCAAGGTCCGTGATGTCGACCTCGATTTCGGTGATCTTCGCCTTCTGAATTTCTTTCAGAACTTGCGCAGTGATCTTGCGGCCGGAGTGCGCGATCTCTTCCCCGGATTTGTTTTTGATCGAGTGCGCCAGCTTCATGCCGAGCAGGTTCGTCGGCTTTTCACTCGAGGGATCGAGCGTCCAGTAAAGCTTCTTGTCGCGAATCGCGATGCGATCGACGGTATAGAACGTCCGCAGAATGTCTTCGCCGGAACGCAGGCCGAGAGCGCGCAGAAAGATCGTGCCCAGGAACTTGCGCTTGCGATCGATGCGGACGTACAGCACGTTCTTCTGGTCGTACTCGAACTCCACCCACGAGCCGCGGTAGGGAATGATCTTGCCCAGGAAATACGTGCGGTTGTTCGCCGTTTCGAAGAACACGCCGGGCGACCGGTGCAACTGACTGACGATGACGCGCTCGGTTCCGTTGATGATGAACGTGCCGTTGTCAGTCATGAGCGGAACATCGCCGAAGAAAACTTCCTGCTCTTTAATGTCGCGAATCGAACGATTCCCGGTCTCGGCGTCTTTATCGAAAATCGTCAGACGCATCGTGACCTTGAGCGGGGCCGAATAAGTCATGCCTCGCTCTTCGCACTCAGCCACGTCGTATTTCAGCTGCAATCCAACAGGGTCGCCGCACTTGTTGCAAAAATCGGGCGTGTTGGCGTTGTAGGTACCGCACTTCTGGCAAAGCACGTCGCCGGGGTGAAAGGGGTCGGTGATGACGGTCGATCCACAGTTCTTACAAGTGGTACGCAGGTGATGCAGGCCTTTGAGATGGCCGCACTTGCACTCCCAGTTGCCAATTGCGTAATCCACAAACTCCAGCTGGGATACGTTGCGGAAATCGGTGATGGGGAACACGGACTGAAACACCGCCTGCAAGCCGCCGTCTTCGCGCTCGCTGGGCAGTTTGTCCATCTGCAGGAAGCGGTCGTAGGAACGCTTTTGAACCTCGATCAGGTTCGGAATCTGTATGGTGGCCGGAATTTTGGAAAAATCAAAACGCTTGCGGAAGGTATTATTCTTCATCTTCGAGAGACTCCCAATCTCATGCGCAGCCGAAGGCTGTGCTCACACCGCGGAAATACGCGCCTGGGGCGCTGCGGTACTACCAAATGAACTTGAACCGTGTGTAGAACCTGAACAAGCCTGGATCCTCTATCGACAAGCCGGAAAGACAACAGGGCGCCTGCCGGGACAGTTCTTCCCGCAGACGCCGACCGAGGCGTTTTGCCATTTCTGATTTGAACTCGTTCGCGCCAGTTCTCCGGCCTGTTTCCGCTCCGCCTGCCCGCGGAGCAGCCGCTCAAAACTTTTCGCGGGCTTCGCCCGCCCTTCGATGAAGCCCATGAAGCGACGTTGATATAGATGCTAACACTGTCCTTCCGGGTTCACAAGTGCAAATCTTCTAGCAAAACGATTTTGCATCGGTTCTGGTGCAACTGACCGTGTGGCGCCCGGCCGTTTCTGCCCGCGGACCTTAACCGTTCGAGGAAAAACTGACAGCAAGACGCACACGCTTCGCTCAGGGTTGCGGGGGCGCACGAGTGCGTACGCTCCCACACAGGCTACTTCACTTCCACAGTTGCCCCTGCGTCGGTGAACTTCTTCTTGATCGTCTCGGCCTCCTCCTTCGACACGCCTTCTTTCACGGTCTTGGGAGCTCCGTCGACCAGTTCTTTGGCTTCTTTCAAGCCCAAGCTGGTGACTTCGCGGACAGCCTTGATCACGTTGATCTTGTTCGCGCCGACCTCCTTCAGGACGACAGTGAATTCCGTCTTCTCTTCAGCCGGAGCCGCGCCCGCCGCCGCT
>JASHRE010000075.1 GCA_030037515.1 Candidatus Sulfotelmatobacter sp. | reverse complement strand
ATTGGATGCATAAAGGTGCCGCAGATAGGCTCGCGAGTATCGCTGACAAACACGACAGTTGCAATTAGGGTCGAGTGCTGATTCGTCTTGCGCATAGCGTGCTTGCTTGATCGAAATTCTTCCATCCGATGTGAAAAGGAGCCCGTGGCGCGCCGCCCGCGTGGGCAGCACGCAGTCCATCATGTCGACGCCGAGGTTTGCGTACTCGACGATCTGTTCCGGAGTTCCCACTCCCATCAGATATCGCGGCTGGTCGGCGGGAAGATGCTCGACAGTCGACTCCACAATTTCACGCGTGAGTTCCCGCGGCTCTCCGACGCTCAGACCGCCGATCGCGTAGCCGGCGAACCCGATTTCAATGGTTCGCTCTGCCGATTCCTTTCGAAGCTCGCGATCCATCCCGCCCTGCACGATACCGAACAATGCCTGCGTCTCGGAACGTGTTGGCACAGTTGCGCCCGGCTCAGTTGCCCCCGGCTGCCCGGGCGAGCGCGGACTCGCCTCGAAGTCTGGGGAGCTTCCCACCGCCGCACCGTCGAGGGCGGCTGTGCCCTCACGGGTATCGATGCTCCAGGCAACTTCGTTCTTGTGCTCCTCAAAATACTCCGCGCTCCTCTCTGCCCACCTCGCCGTCATTTCCATCGACGCCCGGATCCGCTCGCGATCCGCCGGATACTCCGTGCATTCATCGAACGCCATAATGATGTCGGCGCCAAGCCCAATCTGCGCCTGCATTGAGTTCTCTGGACTGAAGAAGTGCGAAGACCCATCCAGATGCGAGCGGAACGTCACACCTTCTTCGGTGACTTTGCGAAGTTGGTTCAGGCTGAAAACCTGAAAACCTCCCGAATCGGTCAAGATTGCGCCGGGCCACGACATGAACCGATGCAGCCCACCCATCCGGCGCACGATCTCTACTCCCGGCCGCAAATAGAGGTGATAGGTGTTGCCTAGAATGATCTGGGCGCCCAGTTCTTCGAGAGTTTCTTGCGGAATTCCCTTCACCGACGCGGCGGTTCCGACCGGCATAAAGACTGGAGTTTCGATTTCCGCATGTGGCGTAATCATGCGTCCAAGCCGCGCCCTGCCCAAAGTTTTTTTGATGTGGAAAGAGTTCGACACTAACGGGATTGTAACGAATCACGCGTCAGCGATGAGGGACGCCCCTCCCGGTGCTCGCGCTTTTACCGGAACGGGACGGGGACTTTGACTTGCCGCCCCAAACGGAGAATCACTTTTGAATCACCAGGATTTCCGCGAGAACCTTCCCCTGGCGCACACTCAGTCTTCCCGTAGAAACAGGCAATTTGAATCGCCTCGGTCCCGCGCTGCCGGGATTGAAGTAGAGCACCCCATTTTTCAACTCCTGCTTGGGAACATGGCTGTGGCCGTAAATCAACGCCGCAAATCCCGCCGCTTCCGGCTTCAGATCGAGTCTCTCGAGGTTGTGCAGCACATACATTGAAACTCCGCCGGCCTCGACGACGGCAGTCTCCGGCAGTTTTCTCGTCCACGTACCTTTGTCAACGTTGCCGCGAACCGCCGTCACTGGCGCGATGGCCGCGAGTTGATCAAGGATCTTTGGATCACCAACATCGCCGGCGTGGATAATCCGGTCCGACCCGCGCAACTGTTCAAGCGCCTCGGGACGAAGCAGCCCATGCGTGTCGGAAATGACGCCGATGTTCAAAAGCCGTCGCTAGCACCCAGCACTCAGTTCTCAGATTTCAAATTTCAGAATAACGGATTGCGGGGAGCCCAGTTCTTGCTGGTTTTGCCAGAAGCGGGCCGGACAGAGCGGACGCGGTTATCCGCGCTCGATCTTCGACAGGAATTTCCCAATGCTCACAACGGCTCGTCCAACGGTTCCGCGGCCGATTTCCTGTACCTCATCGCAGGCGCTAACTCGCAGCGTATAGAACCGGCCATCGAACGATTCCAGCGTCGCCTCGGCCTTGATGCGAGCGCCAATGCCACTGGCCGCACGATGCTCGACATGGACCGCGGTGCCGACCGTGATCTCCTCGTCTCCGCAGTAAGGCTGCAACGCCAGGAATGCGGCCGTCTCCATCAACCGAATCATGTCGGGAGTCGAGTACACCGGCGGCAGCCGCGAATCATGTGTCGCCAATGTGTGCTTGAACTCTACCGCTTCCTCAGCTTCGCCGCGAACTCCAAGGGGAATCTCCTTGGCCAAGTTTATCTCCTCGAAAAGAAATGAGCTGGTGATGTGTCGAGCCAACCCAAGAATCCTAAACGATACCCTCCTTACGCCGCCACAAACCGTTGGGAACCCCGATTCCATCCATCGCCTTCTCCAGCCCGTGCGCTGTTTTCTCGGCGGCCTCCAGGAGCTTTTTCCGCGGCTGCAGGATTGTGGGCGACGCCCTTGCCTAGCTTCTCCCGCCCGATGGGCGCGCCCCGTGAGTCCGCCGTCGCGGGCAGGGGAAAGTTACCGCAGGTTTTGTGGGTCAGCCCTAAGCCCAGTCAAGTCCTCGGTTTTTTCCTTTCGCGATGCGCTGCACCTGCCACTCATAAGCGTAAAATCTCGCCAAGCGCTTCCCCCGGGTACACCTGCAATGGCCGCCTGCTGAAAGTGTGCGACTAACTGCCGGATCTCTTGCACCGAAGATAGGAAACCTCGCGGCAACGCTTCTTGCAGATGCCGTGCACGGAAAACTTCGACGTGGTTATGATCGGCGCCGGACACGCCGGATGCGTGGTTGCGTTGGCGTGGCGTTCGAGCCGGGCGCCCCCAATCCCGAACCCGGAATGCCCGGCGAAGCGCCGGCAGAAGGGCAACGACCCGGCCGAGCGGGATCGTTCAATGCTTTACCGAGAAGCCGAACCCTCTGATGTCGCTGGCATGGCGCGCCTTCGCGCCAACGACTGGGGCTCGGAGGAGTACTGGCGCGAGCGGATCGAGTTTTACCTAATCGGCCAACTTTACCCCAAACATGCCTTGGCCCCGCGCGTTGGATTCGTCTGCGTCGATGGCGACGAAGTGGTCGGCTTGATCGCCGGCCACCTCAC
>JASHRE010000693.1 GCA_030037515.1 Candidatus Sulfotelmatobacter sp. | reverse complement strand
CATCGTGGCGGGAGCGGCGGGCTTTGCCGAAATGGCGGAAATCTGAGCGGAACAAGGAAGCGCGAGCAGGCTCATCAGCAGAATCAGGATGCGGGTGCGTGTCGGGTTCATGGGATGCCACGGGGAGGCAGGCAGACTTCCTGCGGCCGTAGGGAATCGGCCACGGTGTCCATTTTATGCGGAAAGCAAGTGAACCCCAAGCTCTTCTGGGCAGACTGTGGGGCGAACGTTCTTCGAGGGACGCCGGGAACAAGGATTTGCAGATCGACGCATTGATTTTAGAGGTCGACGAATTGCTGGATTTGAATCATCCATCTCCCGACGTCAAAACCCGTTCCCTTTCAGCACCACGAGCAGGTTGAAGGTGCGCCGGTCGTGCTCTAGAAAATCGCAGCTGAATCGACAGTGGCGAGGAAGTTATGCTGCGAAGCTTCGCTCCGCCGGACCCCGACCACGCCATCGGGCGAAAACCGCACCGGCCGGGGACCCGAGCCGAGGCTGTCCCCTACCAAGAAAAGCTCGACGGTTACGAATCCTTGCGATACAGAAGGTTGCGCATGGCTTCGCGGCGCGCGGCGTTTGCCCCTTTATCGATTTTCGATGGATCGGCAGATCCGGAATCGGTAGACTCTTCTTCGCTGCATGAAGGACAACGATTGGCAAAGCCCGGTTTACCCGGCTTTAGTTCAAACTCTTCTCCGCAAACGACACAGGTTTTGATGAAATACGCCACCTTCTCATTATATGAGCCAAAGGATGGCCAGATGAAATACGCACGACGTTTTCTTCGAGCGCGCGAGGTTGCGCTTTTATTGCAGTCATTGCCCAGACCGGCTCAGGTAAAGAGCAGTACGCTGCGTAAGCCTTCCTTGTAAACGGCTCGGCAACGTCCGATGTACGGGCACGGTAAGCGGCCCGCATCTCAGATTCGTTCTCGAACCTGGTGAAGAGTTTAAATGCGGACCCGGGCCAACGCCCGGGCGGTGACCCCGGGTGATATGCGGCGAGGAGCTTTTCGGAAGGGATTTCCATCACCAGGGCCGATCCGGAGGGCCGTTCATGATCTGCGCAACTTGAGTGTTAGGATCGCGCGGACAAGGCGCCAGCAACGCTAACAAGCAAGAGGAAGAGGCCGAACACGTGAGGAATTCTACAGTTATCGCAAGAGCAAGAATGGTGGCCGGGCCTAGGGTGGAATAGAGTCAGAATTTATTAACCGAAAGCTTAAAGTTTTGTAAACCGGTTAGCTTTATTGAATCCTCGGTTGAAACCTTTTCCATCTCCAAAGAATCTATGCATTTAGATGTGTGGGAGGTGTCATATTCATCCCATTAAACGAAGTGCGGCTATGGGGCTCGTATTGCTGGCTGCGCTGATGTTTGGTTTGCTCTGGATTCCGCAGAGCGCAGCGGCACAAGATCAATCGTCTTCGCCGAGCGATCAGTCGGTGCCCGCCGATCAACAGGCCGCTCCGCCTGACAATCAGAGCGCTCCACCAGAGGACCAGACCGCTCCTCCTCCGGAAGATCAAAGCGCGCCTGCCGATGAGGCGCCTTACGCCAAGCTGTCAAAGGATCAACTTGACCGGCTGGTTGCTCCGATCGCGCTTTATCCTGACGCGCTGGTGGCTCAGGTTCTTACCGCTTCGACATTCCCGTCAGAAATCGTTGATGCGGAAAGCTGGCTGAAAGCGCATCCCGGCCTGAGTGCAGATGACCTTGCCAATCAAGTGAACAGTCAATCCTGGGATCCGAGTGTGAAGGCGCTGGTGCAGTATCCATCAGTGCTGCAAAATCTGGCTTCGAATTTGGGATGGACTTCGGAACTTGGCGATGCTTATTACAACCAGTCTGAGGACGTGATGAAGTCGGTTCAGGAGATGAGGAAGAAAGCGAAGAAGGCGGGAAACCTGGACTCGAATCAACAGGAAAATGTGCAGGAGCAGGACGGAAACATCTCCATCGAACCTGCGAATCCGCAGGTCGTGTATGTTCCGGCCTATGACCCGTGGGCCGTGTACGGGTATCCGATTGCGCCCTGGCCGTACTGGGTCGATGTACCCGGCATCTGGTGGGGTGGACCGGGACTTTACTTTGGCATCGGATTTCCCATTGCCCCGTTTTTTGGTTTCGGCTGGGGATGGCCGGCTTGGGGACTGAATTGGCATCACTGGGGCGTGTTCTATCACAGCGCTCCTTACTTTGCGCACGGCCCCGCGTTCTTTGATCGCGGCCGCTATTACGGGGGCCATCCGGACTTTGCGCGCCCCGGCCCCTATCGCGGGTTCATGGGCGATCGAAATGGCTATCGCGGGTTCGCCGCACCGCCAAATGGGCGTGGACTCCGGTCCGGCCCGTTCACTGGTTCGAACCACGGCGGCGGAGTGACGCGAGGATTTTCGGCACGCGGACAGAGCAGCTTTGGCGGCTTCCACGGCGGAGGGTTCGGTGGTGGGGGTTTCCATGGCGGGGGCGGCGGGCGCAGATGACCGCAAAGCAATTAAGTTTCGGAGAAAGGTAACAGCATGCCGGCACGATTCTTGAAACTCGATATGCAGATCTTGGCCTCAGCAATTTGTGCTGCTGGGATGGCCGTCGCATCTCTGACAGCGAATGCCCAGCAGACGGCGACCGCCAAGAGTGCTGCTTCCCCGGTTGCCGAGCAACCGCAAGGGAAGGCGTTTCGCACTCCAGCCGCCGCTGCCGCGTCGATGTATGCTGCGGCCCGACGCGATGATGAGAGCGAGTTGCTGGTAATTTTGGGCCCCGGCGCAAAAGATCTGGTGGGCTGGACGGACGACCCGAATGAGCGTGCAGAGCAACGTAAGATATTTGCCGACCAGTACGACCAGATGCACCGTTTGGTGAAAGAGCCTGACAACACCGTGGCGCTCTACGTCGGTTCCGAGAACTGGCCTGTGCCGATTCCTATCGTCGAATACAAGGGCAAATGGTATTTCGATACGACCCTCGGCCGGCAGGAAGTGCTGTACCGCCGTATCGGAAGAAACGAAATGCAAGCGCTCGAGGTCTGCCACGCGCTGGTCGACGCCGAAAAGGACTACTACTCGGGTGAGCACAAGTACACAGCGAATTTCG
>JASHRE010000692.1 GCA_030037515.1 Candidatus Sulfotelmatobacter sp. | reverse complement strand
CACCGCATTCGCCGGCGTCAGCAAGTTCGGCACCAGCAGATGATTGTAGGGATCGAGCATGCGCACCCCGTCGACGATGATCGAATATCCGTAATAGTCGGGCTCGAGCGCAGCGGTTGTGACTGTCCACACGCCTTTGTCATCCTTCTGCATGGCGACCGCGTCTGTGCCTTCGCGCGCGAGCTTCACCTCCTGCGCATTGGGGGCGAGAAATTGAAACGTGACGGTGTCGTCGGCGTGCACCGCAGGCGTGTTGAGCCCGGGAGCCATTTGCGGCGGAGGCGTCGCCGGCTTGGCCTGTTGGGCGGTCGCAGTGCATGACAACAAAAACATAAAAGCAAGTATACGAAGATTCATCGGGAGGCTCCTCGGTTCCTGAAGCGGAGCAATTATATGTGGAGCTGTACGCGTGCTGCCTGGTTTCTCACACTTTGCGGAAAAAACGGGTTGTGATCCGGAAGTCGCCTTTTTTGGGTCGACTGCAGGATCTATATCTCTATATCTCTACAGTTTGCTGGCAGGTGCACAGGTCCTTCGCCGCGGAGACCCCGGCTCAGGGCGACAGGGAATGAAGCGAGTGGAGCCGCTTACGCCTTTTGCCCGGCTGCATCCAGGCGGGCTTCGGCGCGATGGAGAGAATCGAGCGCGCGGTCGACGTCGACGTTGGGATCGCCGCTTGCGAGCCGCTGTTCGGCGCGCTGTTTCGCCTTGCGCGCGCGCTCCACGTCAATTTCTGACGGACGCTCCGCAGTCTCGGCCAGAATCGTGACTTTGTCGGGCAAGACCTCCGCGAATCCCCACGCCACGGCCAGTCGCTGTTCCGAGGTGCGTCCGCGGTAAATGATTTCGCCGACGGAAAGCTCGGTGATCAGCGGCGCGTGATCGGGCAGGATTCCCAGATATCCGTTCTTGCCGGGAATCTGCACTTCTTCCGCACGCGTCTCGACCACTTTTTTTTCCGGCGTAACGATCTCGAGTTGGAATGTATCTGCCATTCGGTTGCGAGGAACTAGTTGCCCCTACCCAGCCGGAACGCATGCGTCCGCAGCAATGGTTCACCGGCAACTGGCCACGGGCAACTGCTTTTAGGCGGCCGCTTTCATCTTGTCTGCGGCTTCGAGAACTTCCTCGATCGTCCCCTTCATGTAAAACGCCTGCTCGGGGATCTCGTCGTACTTGCCTTCAACTATCGCTCTGAAGCCCTTCACCGTGTCGCCGACCTTCACGTAGCGTCCCGGTGCGCCAGTGAACTGCTCGGCCACGTGGAACGGCTGCGACAGGAAGCGCTGAATCTTGCGCGCTCGCGCAACCGTGAGCTTCTGATCTTCGCTTAACTCGTCGATGCCGAGAATCGCGATGATGTCCTGCAGATCTTTGTATGTTTGCAGAGTCTTCTTCACCGCTTGCGCGACATCGTAATGCTCCTGCCCGACAACGCGCGGATCAAGAATGCGCGAGGTCGAAGCCAGCGGATCGACCGCGGGATAAATTCCAATCTCCGTCAACGCGCGCGAAAGCACCGTGGTGGCGTCAAGGTGAGCAAACGTCGTTGCCGGTGCGGGATCGGTCAGGTCGTCGGCGGGAACATAAATCGCCTGCACCGATGTGACCGATCCCTTCTTCGTCGACGTGATGCGCTCCTGCAGTTCGCCCATCTCGGTGGCGAGGTTGGGCTGATATCCGACAGCGCTGGGCATGCGGCCGAGCAGCGCCGAGACCTCCGATCCGGCCTG
Organism: Candidatus Sulfotelmatobacter sp.; assembly: GCA_030037515.1. Taxonomy (GTDB): domain Bacteria; phylum Acidobacteriota; class Terriglobia; order Terriglobales; family Acidobacteriaceae; genus Sulfotelmatobacter. The sequence continues at coordinate 4,503 of JASHRE010000692.1, read as the reverse complement.
CGTGAAACGAAAAATATTATCGATGAACAGCAGTGTGTCGGCGCCTTCGACGTCGCGGAAATATTCGGCCACCGTCAGCCCGGTCAGCGCAACGCGCAAACGCGCGCCCGGCGGCTCCGTCATCTGGCCATAGATCAGCGCCGCTTTCGATTCGGCCGGCTTGCCCGGCTTGATCACGCCCGACTCTGTCATTTCGAGCCACAGGTCGTTGCCTTCGCGCGTGCGCTCGCCGACACCCGCAAACACGGAGTAGCCGCCATGCTGTTTGGCGACGTTGTTGATCAGCTCCATGATGATGACGGTCTTGCCCACACCCGCCCCGCCGAACAATCCGATTTTGCCGCCCTTCAAGAATGGCTGGATGAGATCGATCACCTTCACACCGGTTTCGAACATTTCGGCGGTCGTCGCCTGTTCATCGAACGCGGGCGCCGGTCGGTGAATGGGGAGCTTCTCTTTGAAGTCGATCGGCCCGAGATTGTCGACCGGCTGTCCGATCACATTCATCACGCGCCCCAGCGTGCCGCGGCCGACCGGAACCGAGATCGGTCCGCCCAGATCGATCGCTTTCATGCCACGCACCATGCCGTCGGTCGGCTCCATGGCGATGCAGCGTACCCGTCCCTCCCCCAAGTGCTGCTGCACCTCGAGGATTACGTTAATGGGAACGGGCACCTGAAAGCCTTGATCGACAACCTTGATGGCCTGATAAATCGGCGGCATCGTGCGTTCTTCAAACTGAACGTCGACCGCCGGTCCCGCCACTTGAATGACACGTCCGATATTTTCCGGCATAAATTTTTGGCGGCAATCAGCAGTTGGGAATTAGCGATGAGAAAAATCCGCCCACCAACTCCCATTTGCCAGCTGCCAATTGCTCCTTCTCGCAACCCGGTACCCGGTACTTGCAGATCCTTGTTTCACATCGCCGCCGCACCGCTGACGATCTCGATGATCTCCTTTGTGATCTTCGCCTGACGCGCCCGGTTCATGGCGAGGGTCAGCGAATCGATCATGTCCGTCGCGTTGTTGGTCGCAGAATCCATGGCAGTCATGCGCGCCGCATGCTCGGCCGCCACCGATTCCAGCAGCGCGCGAAAAATCTCGGTGCCGACATATTTCGGCAAAAGCGCGCGAAACAGGTCTGCGGGCGGCTGCTCGTAAATGTAATCCACCGGCGCGGTGCCGAACCCGGCTGCGCCTTCGGGCGCGCCTTCGGTGCCGCGCATCCCGACTCCCGCGCTGATGGCAGCCTCTCGGACACGCCTCTTTTCCTCTTCCGTCGGCTCTTCGGCCAGGCGCACAGTTTGTTCGCCGACTTGCTCGATAGGCAAGATCTGCTCAACGATCAGCCGCTGCGCGATCACCGACTTGAATTCGTTGAACACAACGTAGACGGAATCGATCTCCTCGCGGCAGTAGCGCTGAATCACATTTTGGGCCAGTGCCGAAGCCTGCGCGAAATCGACTTGGCTCAGAATGCCCACGTGCTCGCCCGTGATCTGGATCGTCCCCGCACGTTCACCCGCTTCCGGCGCGGCTTCGATCGACTCTTCCAGGTCTACGAGGCTGCGCGTCTGCACTTTCGCGGACGGAAAACGCCGGCGCAAAAAGTCGCGCCCCTTGCGGCCGACCGCCTCGATATCGACGTTTTTGCCTTCTTTCGATTCCAGGAAGCGCATCGCAGCTTTGGTGATGTTGGCGTTGAAGGCGCCCGCCAGACCCTTGTCGCCGGTGACGACAATCAGCAGGATTGTCTTTTCCTCGCGCTGCGCCAGCAAAGGATGCTTCGGCTCGCCGGTTTCCGGATCGTAGATATCCGCGCGCGCGACCAGCGACTTCAGCACATTCGTGAGCATGTGCGCATAGGGTCGCGCGGCCAGCGCGCGCTCCTGCGCGCGGCGCAGTTTTGCGGCCGAGACCATCTTCATGGCCTTGGTGATCTGCCGCGTGTTGATCACGCTGCGAATGCGGCGACGAATGTCGAGAATGTTTGGCATGTTGGTGAGTCCTGAGTCGTGAGTCCCGAGCGCAAACCCGAAACTCCCCAGGACTCGGGACCGACGACTACTTCGCTACCGCTTCCCGCTGCGCCACAAACTGCTGTTTCGCTTCCTTGATCACGCCCTGCAACTGCGCTTTCAGCGCGTCATCGAGAACTTTTTTCTCCATGATCGTGCCCAGCACGCCAGGATTGGTCAGGTCCACATATTCGTATAGCTGCTTCTCGAAGGCCCGCACCTGATCGACCGGCATGTCGTCGAGAAAGCCGCCGGTGCCGGCCATGATGATCAGAATCTGTTTGGAGAACGGGAGCGGCGAATACTGGTTCTGCTTCAAAAGCTCGACCAGCCGCTGTCCGCGATTCAACTGCGCCTGCGTCGCCTTATCGAGGTCGCTGCCGAATTGCGCAAATGCCGCCAGCTCGCGGTATTGCGCCAGCTCCAGTTTCAGCGAGCCCGCGACCTGCCGCATGGCCTTGATCTGTGCGCTGCCGCCCACGCGGCTGACCGACAAGCCCACGTTCACAGCCGGACGTACGCCCTGGTTGAACAGGTCGGTCTCGAGATAAATCTGGCCATCGGTAATCGAAATGACGTTGGTTGGAATGTAGGCGGAAACGTCGCCCGCCTGCGTTTCGATGACCGGCAGAGCGGTTAATGATCCCCCGCCGTTGCTCTCGCTCAGCTTCGCCGCCCGCTCGAGCAGCCTTGAGTGAAGATAAAAAACGTCTCCCGGATAAGCTTCACGACCCGGAGGTCGCCGCAGCAACAACGAAATCTCGCGATACGAGGCGGCATGCTTCGAAAGATCGTCGTAGATGACAAGCGCATGCCGCTTCGAGTCGCGGAAGTATTCGCCCATCGCGCACGCGGCGTAAGGAGCGATGTATTGCATCGGCGCCGGTTCTGAGGCCGACGCCGCGACCACGATCGTATACTCCATCGCTCCGAAATCCTCGAGAGTCTTCACCACCTGCGCAATCGACGACCGCTTCTGCCCGATCGCGTTGTAAATGCAAATCAGATCGTTGCCCTTCGAATTGATGATCGTGTCGAGCGCGACCGCGGTTTTCCCCGTCTGCCGATCGCCAATGATCAACTCGCGCTGGCCGCGACCGATGGGAATCATGCTGTCAATGGCCTTGAGCCCCGTCGCCATCGGCTCCCGCACCGGCTGGCGATCGATGACGCCCGGCGCCAGTCGTTCCAGCGGAATATATTTGTCGGTTGCGATCGGACCTTTATCGTCGATCGGCTGGCCGAGCGAATTGACCACGCGGCCAACGAGAGCGTCGCCCACGGGTACGCTCATGATCCGTCCGGTGCGCTTGACTTCGTCGCCTTCGCGAATTTCCGTGTAGTCGCCGAGCAGGACCACGCCGACCTGATCCTCTTCCAGGTTCATGGCGATGCCCGATACGCCGTGCGGAAATGAGAGCAGTTCACCCGCCATGACCTTGTCGAGCCCGTACACGCGGGCGATGCCATCGCCGAGCGTGATCACGGTGCCGGTTTCGTCGACCGAAATCTGCGACTCGTAGTTCTCGATCTGCTCGCGGATCAGTTTCGTAATTTCATCTGCCTTGATTTGCGCCATATGTCAGTTGCCAGTGGCCTGTCAGTGGCCGGCCTCGATCACTTCCTTGATCTTCTCCAACTGCCCTCTTACCGAGCCGTCGTAGGTGGTGCTGCCCACACGAACAACCGCTCCGCCCAAAAGAGATGAATCTAGGCCGAATCGCGCCCGAACTTTTTTGCCCGTCAATTTCGCGATCTGTGCCTCCAGCGAGCGCCGCTCGGGCTCGGCCAGTTCCCGCGCGCTGGTGATTTGGGCTTCCACGAATCCCTGCCGCGCGTCCAACTCTTTTTCCAACTGCTCGATAATCCGCGTCAGGAAATGCATTCGCCGATGATCGATCAGCACGGCGATCAGATTTCGCACGTGCTGCTCAATGCCTTCCCGTTTCACGATCGCGTCCAGCAAACCCCGCTTCTGCTCGGCGGGGACGGCGGGATTCTCCCACACGCGCCGCAGCTCCGTGCTCTGTTCGATCAGCCCCGCAATCCGGCGCAACCCGCTGAGAGAACGATTGGCATCCAGGTGAGCGGAAACAACGACGTCGGCGAAAGCCCGCGCGTAGGTGCTGGCAACGGAAGCCACCGGTCAGTGCCCATCCTTTCCGATCTCGTCGGGAGTCACGGCCAATTTGGTGGCGAAATTCCGAACTAGCGCCTGATCGGTTCCGCTGTCGATGCGAATCTGTTTCTCCGCCAATGCCACGGCCAGATCGGCGGCATGCGCAGCCAGCTGGCGCCGGGCCGCCCTGGCTGCGGCGGCGATTTCCTGCTGCGCTCCGGCTACAATGTTGCGCGCTTCTTCCTCCGCCGCGGTCGTAATGCGCGCCTCTTCGGCGGCAGCTTCCCTCGCGGCCTCCTCGCGCATGGCATGAATCTCAACATCAATTTTCGCGAGACGCGCTTCAATGTCGGCCAACTTACG
>JASHRE010000691.1 GCA_030037515.1 Candidatus Sulfotelmatobacter sp. | reverse complement strand
CGACAACAACAATAATCCAGCAACGCAGTATCAATACGTGGACATAGGCACCAACATTTGGGCACAATTGCGGCCAACCGGAAACAATGACGAAGAGGAGCTGATCGTCCGCAGTGAGGTCAGCGATCTCGACCTCTCAGCGCAAGCAAGGAGTAGTTCTAACCCCATCATTCGGCAGATTAAGATTCAGGGCAGTACCTTGCTGGTGCCAGGACGAACCATGGTCATCGGGAGCATGGACGATCCCAACTCCAAGCATCAGTTTCAGCTTGAAGTGACCGTCACGAAGCTGCGCTGAGTCTGGGAGAGCTTTCTGCATGGGATCAGCCAGCACCCCACCCTGGCCGCAAAAGACGCGGCTAGGATGGGGCACCCTCCCATCCAGCTGCGATTCTCCTGGCTTGTTCGAAAATCTTCACGAACATTTCTCGGGTGAGCTTGCCGGTCTGCGTATTTTGATTCGACGGATGGTAGCTTGCCAGCAGCATCTTGCCTTCGGGCGTTTGATAGGTGGCCCCGTGCTTGAAGACGTAGGCTTGACGAGTTTTTAACAGTCCGCGGCGCTTCAAGTAATTCAAATAGGCATCGAAACCGATCTTCCCCAGTGCGACGACGACCTTTACGTCTTTCAAGCCCCCGAGTTCGCGATCCAGATATTCGGAACAGTTCGCCAGTTCTGACGGCAGCGGCTTGTTATCGGGCGGAGCACATCGAACCGCGGCGGTAATGTAGAGATCCTTCAACTTCAACCCGTCGTTGCGATCGGTCGCCGTGGGTTGATTGGCAAACCCGTTTTCGTAGAGCACGGGATACAGGAAATTCCCGCTCGCATCTCCGGTAAACGGACGTCCAGTTCGGTTTGAGCCGTGCGCTCCGGGCGCTAATCCCATGATGAGCACGCGGGCGTGCGGATCGCCGAATCCTGGCACCGGCTTGCCCCAATACTCCCAGTCGCGATAGGCACGCCGCTTTTCGCATGCGACTCGCTGGCGATACTCCACCAGCCGGGGACAACGCCTGCAGGCAATGACCTCGCGGTTGAGGACCGTCAGCCAGTGGGGGGGCATGCGATTTCAACGGGGAAACACGGCATGGTTCCAAGCGCAGAAAGCCTGGCCGTCGCATTTCGGATCATCGCAGCGCGCCTGCTCGCCCAACCATCCTTGTTGCAGAAGCTTCGCACGCAAATCTGCCACCGAGGCGTGCTCGTCGATCTCGATGTAGCTGATCATGCAGAAACGCTTGCACACGGGGCAGGTGGCACCGAATTTGCGCGTCGCTAACACCAGAGTGATTGCGCTAATGCGGTCTGGGGCGGGATCACCTTCCTGCGCACGGATTCCCAATTTGGGAAATTCCGGAAGGACGAAGAGGACGCAAGCGAGCCCCCAGATTCGCGCTGGAGATTATAGTCTCATCGCCCCCAACACGTTTGACGATGCTCCGTTCTCTCTTTACACTCAACGTTAACGGTGTGTGAACGTGGGAAGCTCAAGCGCTTCGACCATTCGCCGCTCCCAGCCAGAAAGGCGCTCCCAGATTCGCGCCGGAGGAACTGAAAGGAACACGTGAGTCCCACAGAAACAGCGGACGTAAGAAAGGACGGCATCAAGCGCGAAATCTCGGTCGAGGTTCCAGCGGATGAGGTGACGCGCGAAACCGATGCGCTGGTGCAGAAATATCAGAAAGCCGCGCGCCTGCCCGGTTTTCGCCGCGGACACGTGCCGGCGTCGATCATCCGTCAACGCTTTAAAGAAGATTTGAAGAGTGACGTCGTCGAGGCTCTCATTCCCAAGTACTTTCGCAAGGAAACTGAGAAGCTTGGGATGATTCCCGTTTCGCAGCCCCGTGTGACCGATCTCCACATTCACGAAGGCGAGCCGCTCACGTTCAAAGCCAGCTTCGAGGTCCTCCCGGAAATCAAGGTCGAAGGTTACAAGGAACTCCGGGCCGAGCGTCCACAAATTGAAGTGAAAGATGAAGAAGTGGAAGAAGCGCTGAACAATATCGGCGAGCAGCACGCCACGTTCACTTCGGTCGAAGGACGTCAACTACAGGACGGCGACTTCGCCCAGGCTTCAATGGACGGCCGTCCGAAAGAGGCGGACGACAAGAGCAAGCCGGTTCACATGGATGAAGTCCTGATCGAAATCGGCGGCAAAAATACGGTTCCCGAGTTCACCGAGAACCTGCGCGGCGCCAATGCCGGTGAAGAGCGGGAATTTGAAGTCAAATATGCCGAGGATGCCAACGACACACGCCTTGCAGGCAAAACCTTCATCTACATCGTCAAGGTTAAGGCCATCAAACAGAAGCATCTTCCAGAACTGAACAACGATTTTGCCAAAGAACTGGGTGAGTTCAGCGATCTCGATCAAGTCCGAAAACAGATTCGTGAAAACATGTTGGCTGAGCGCAAACAGACCGCCGAGCGCGAGGCCAAAGACAAGCTGGTTGCCGAACTGGTCGAGCGCAACGACTTCCAAGTGCCCGAGGCGCTGATCGATCGGCAGATCGACCTGCGCCTGGAGCGCGGTCTGCGGGCACTGGCCGCGCAGGGAATGAAAGTCGAGGACATGAAAAAGATGGACCTGCCTCGCCTGCGCGCGGGCCAGCGCGAGCAGGCAATGCAGGATGTAAAGTCGTCGTTGTTACTGGATCGCATTGCGGAGCTGGAAGGAATTTCGGCGAGCGAAGACGATTTGAATCGCGAAATCGAATCGGTCGCGCGGCAGACGAAACAGACTCCCGAATCGGTCCGCGCTCGTTTGACACAGGAGGGGGGCCTCGATAGAATCCGGAACAGAATCCGCAACGAAAAGACCCTCGATTTTTTGTACCACCAGTCCGCGTAGTTTCTCGAGACGGCGGACCTTTCGACCCTCCCCAACAACCGACTGTTCGAGTTGGGGCGGAGTGTGGCAGGTGAACGTGAAACCGAATGATGCTCAAATGATGTTGGTTCCGATGGTAATCGAGCAGACCGGACGCGGCGAGCGCGCCTATGACATTTATTCGCGTCTGCTCCGCGACAACATTATCTTTATCGGCACGCCGATCGATGACAACATCGCCAACCTGGTCATCGCACAGATGTTGTTTCTGGCTCAGGAAGATCCGGAGAAAGACATCCAGCTTTACATCAACTCCCCCGGTGGCTCGATCACTGCCGGTATGGCGATTTACGACACCATGCAGTATGTAAAAAACGATGTCATGACGCTCTGCGTGGGTCAGGCGGCATCGATGGCTGCGTTACTTTTGGCATCAGGGGAACCCAAAAAGAGATTGGCACTGCCGAATTCGCGGATTCTAATACATCAGCCGTCTATGGGTGGATTGTCGGGTCAGGCCACCGATATCGACATCCATGCCAGGGAAATCCTGCGTATGCGTGAGATTACCAATCAGTTACTGTCGAAGCACAGCGGGCAGAAACTGGACAAAGTCGAGAAAGATGTGGAACGCGACTTCATCATGAACGCGCAGCAGGCCAAGGAATACGGAATCATAGACGATATCATTTATCAGACCGTGAAAGCGGTATGATCAGCGGTTCGCGGCTAAGGTTCCAAGGAGTACACACGAGTGAAAACCAAGTCGGGATCGGACGAGATTCTTCGCTGTTCGTTCTGCCATAAGTCCCAGGATGCAGTCGCCAAGCTGATCTCGTCACCCAGCGACTATCCCCGAGCCTATATCTGCGACGAGTGCGTCGCCGT
>JASHRE010000690.1 GCA_030037515.1 Candidatus Sulfotelmatobacter sp. | reverse complement strand
TGCGAGTCGCACAAGGCGACGTGCCGCCTCCGCTGCGCAGTGTCGTCGTGCGCACGCTGGATCTGGCCCTGTTGCAGGCCGGGGCCGGAATCAAGGGCGAATTCGAAAATCGCCTGAAGGGACTGATTGAAGAAGTCAAGGCCTCGCCGATCCCGGTCATTTTGTTCATCGATGAAGCTCACACCATGATCGGGGCTGGCGGACAAGCCGGCCAAGGTGACGCCGCGAATCTTCTCAAACCCGCGTTGGCGCGGGGAGAATTGCGGACGATCGCTGCCACGACCTGGTCTGAGTACAAGAAATATTTTGAAAAAGATCCTGCCCTGGCCCGCCGCTTCCAGGTCGTCAAGGTCGAAGAGCCGATTGAGACACAATGCATGACGATGCTGCGGGGTATCGTGCCTGCGCTCGAAAAACATCACAAAGTTCGCATTCTCGACGAAGGGCTGACGGCGGCCGTTCATCTCTCGCATCGCTATCTGGCCGGACGGCAATTGCCCGACAAAGCGGTCAGCGTGCTCGACACCGCCTGCGCGCGGCTGGCTTTGGGACAAAGCGCCACTCCGCCGGCGATCGAAGACAGCGCGCGTCAGATCGATGACCTGGCGCTTCAAAAGCGCATTCTGGAGCGGGAATCGGCCGTGGGCGCGGATCACCGCGAGCGTCTCGAAGAAATCGCAAGCAAGAGTGCTGAGATCGAATCCCGGCTCGCCGGCTTGCGCACTCGATTCGAAAAAGAGCGCCATTTGGTGATGACCATCCGAGATCTGCGAACGAAGTTGGAAGGCTCACTGGCATCGGGGAAGGAAAACCCTGGGGCTGGCGGCGAAACAGTGCCGTCGAATACGAGCGAGATCCCGGGCGTGGCGGCGGATGCGAGCGTGCCCGCCGCAGCCGCAATCGCCCAAACGGCATCCGCCACGGCGACGGCTGTCGCGGAGGCTCCGAAAGCCGCCGACCCTGCCGCAATGCGGGCCCAACTCGCGCAGGCCGAGGCCGATCTTGCCAGGCTTCAAGGCGAATCGGCCATGATTCGGGTTGCCGTCGACGCCCAAGTGGTGGGCGAGGTCATCTCGGCGTGGACCGGCATTCCGGTTGGCAAGATGATGAAAGACGAAATTTCGACCGTGCTGTCTTTGCCGACCTTCCTCGGCCAGCGCGTCATCGGGCAAATGCACGCACTGGAAATTATCAGCCAACGAATCTCAACCGCACGTGCCCGGCTTGACGATCCTAACAAGCCCATCGGAGTTTTCATGCTGGTGGGGCCAAGCGGAGTAGGCAAAACGGAAACGGCTCTGGCACTGTCGGATCTGCTTTACGGCGGAGAGCGCAACCTGATCACGATCAACATGTCGGAATTTCAGGAATCGCATACCGTCTCGACGCTCAAAGGTTCGCCTCCGGGATACGTTGGCTATGGCGAGGGCGGCGTGTTGACTGAAGCCGTGCGCCGACGCCCCTATTCTGTGGTGCTGCTCGATGAAGTGGAAAAGGCGCATCCCGACGTTCTCGAGCTGTTCTATCAGGTCTTCGACAAAGGCATGATGGAAGACGGCGAGGGCCGCGAGATCGATTTCAAGAACACGATCATCATTCTCACCACCAACGCGGGCACAGACACGATGGCCAAACTCTGCGCCGATCCCGAAACCATGCCGAGCCCCGAAGGTTTAGTCAAAGCTCTCAAACCGGAGCTCAACAAAATTTTCAAGCCCGCATTTCTTGGGCGCATGGTGATCATCCCGTATCTGCCGGTACGCGATGAAAACCTGAAGCAGATCATTCGGCTCAAGCTGGGTAAGATCCAGCGCCGGATCCAGGAGAATCACAAGATCGAATTGAGCTTCGATAATGCGTTGGTCGATGAAGTGTCGAAACGCTGCACCGAGGTTGAGAGCGGCGCTCGCAATGTCGATAACATCCTGACCAACACGTTGCTGCCCGACATTTCACGGCAAGTGCTCGGCGGCATGGCGGCCAACGAACCGATGTCGCGGATTCATGTCAGCATTGGCGGCGACGGGGCGTTCGTGTATTCCTGAGAAGCTGAAGTTAAAACGCAAGCCAGGCGCGGACATTTGAAAAACGTCAGTCTATTTGCGATAGACAGAAATTGGGCAAGCGCGGGGAAGACTGTCGCAATGGAGGCGAAGCAAGTCGAGAAAGTCGGAGATTTTGAGATCGTCGACCCGCCTACGCTGGCAGACAAGTGGTTTGGCGGATACCTGAAGGGTCGGGTTGTGTCTGTTCTTTTCGACAATCTGGCCGACCTTGTGCGGAAGATAGAGAGCTTCAAAGGCTTTGTGAAAACCGAAGATTTCAAAGATCCCATGGAACCGGGCGGTATTACGCTGCTCGTGGTCGTTTGTCATGGCCGTCCCGGAGTTCTGTTCATCGATGGCGTCGACGCGAATGGCGTAAACACAACGGCTTTTCTAACCGCATCAACGATCGCAAATTACTCAGCCGACCTTGGGAAGTTGGGGAAGTATCTGGCTGCAAGCGACGCCTCCCGGGGCGGTTCCCGGCAGTTCGCCACCATTCGTTTTGACGGGTGCAACGCAGGTGCCGATACCACCGATCCTCACGAGGCACGGGGCTCCGATCTGCTGATCGCCATCTCAAAAGCATGGCCCGGAACCAGAATCGTCGCATTTGTCGACTATGGCATCGGCCGCGAAACTGAATCGGCGCCATTTCGGTTTGGGGGAGCTGAAGACTCGAACGTCTATTTCGATGAGACCCAGCGGGAGCCGAAATTTGGACGCTGGGCTGCCGCCTTTCATGACTGGCGTTCCGAGGATTCTCCCAACGCCAAGATCGCTCAAGATGGGGTCATCGTGAGAAGACCTGCTCATGAAATTCTTAGACCGTCCCCGGGCACCGCTGAGCGACAAATGCGGGATCGTACCCTAGACCGATCCACAATCGAGTTGTATGGGATCGGGGGTGCAAGGGCCCAAGGCGCCTATGCCTTGCCGGGGCCCACCGGCGCCTCGGGCCGCCTGGGAAGCTTTTTCAGGTCCCCCGAAACTTCTCCTTAACAAACGGGATACAGATGCCCACCTATAGCCAAAAAGATCGGTTGATTGCTGTGTCGGTCGACGGCCTCGGCGATGACGAAGTGCTTTTACAGAGCTTTACCGGGTTGGAAGCTTTGTCGCGACCGTTCACGTTTCAGCTTGAACTTTTATCGCAGCAAGAATCGATAGATTTCACCACGGTGTTGGGGAAAAAGGCAGTCATCACGCTGGCGACGGCGAAGCCAGACAATCCGCGCTATTTCCATGGATACGTCAGTCGCTTCGCCCAGAGCGGCTTCGATCCGACCTTTTACCACTATCACATGGAAATCGTCCCCTGGCTTTGGTTCCTGACGCGTCAATCGGACTGTCGCATTTTTCAGGGACAAAGCGTTCCCGAAATAGTGAGTGTCATCTTCGACCAGCAGAAGAATACGTCGCACAAGGCGGATTACAAGATGAATGTGAATGCCGCCGACTATGACGAACTGGAGTATTGCGTCCAATATCGTGAGACTTCTTTCAACTTTATCTCCCGCCTGCTCGAACACGAAGGGCTGTTTTACTATTTCGAACACACAAAAGACAGCCACACTCTGGTCGTCTCCGATAGCTCCAGTTCTCTTCCTCCCTGCCCTGTGTCTCCAACGGTTTGTTACGATCCGATAGGAGGAACAGCGCAAGAAGGCACAGAACACATTTCGGAGATATACGCAAGGCGGGAGATTCGAACCGGCCAATACACCTCGACTGACTACAATTTCGAAACTCCCTCGACCAACCTGCAAGCGCAAGAGGAGACCGTCATAAAAGTGGGTGGAAATAGCCCCTACGAGATCTTCGATTACCCCGGCCTGCATACCACCATCGATCAGGGTAAGGATACCTCCAAGGTTCGGATGGAGGAGCACGAGGCAGCGCATCAGATCATCGTAGGCTCCGGGCGAGTTCGGGATTTCATGCCGGGTAGAACGTTTACTCTCGGCAAGCACTATTGTGGCGACATGAACTCATCTTACTTGATCACCGAGGTCCGCCATTCTGCTTCGTCAGGCGGGACCTATTACTCCGATCAAAACTCGGCGGACGAGACCAGTTCCATTCAGTTCGAATGTATTCCCAAGTCGATTCCCTATCGCCCTGCTCGCCTCACGCCAAAGCCGTTTGTGCGGGGTCCGCAGCCGGCACTGGTTGTGGGCAAGGCGGGCGAAGAAATCTGGGTCGATAAGTACGGCCGGGTCATCGTCCAGTTCTATTGGGATCGGCTGGGAAAAAAGAACGAAAACAGTTCCTGCTGGATTCGTGTCTCGCAGCCTTGGGCCGGTAACAATTGGGGAGCGATATGGATTCCGCGCATCGGGCAGGAAGTTCTGGTCAGCTTCCTGGAGGGCGACCCGGATCGTCCCGTAATTACGGGGCGGGTTTACAACGCAGATCAGATGCCGCCATATACGCTTCCCGACTATCAGACGCGAAGCACGTACAAGTCGCGGAGTTCCAAGGGCGGAGGCAGTTCCAACTACAACGAAATGCGCTTCGAGGATCTGAAAGGCCAGGAACAGATCTTCATGAACGCCGAGAAAGATATGGATCTGCGGGTGGAAAATGATTCACGAGAGTTCATCGGCGCGAACCGGCATTTGATCGTCACCACCAATCAGCAGGAATTGGTCAATACGGATAAGCACCTGCATGTGAAAGGCAATCACTTCGAAAAGATTGAAGGCAACATGTCGCTGCAGGTTGGCGGCAATCAGATGGAGAGCGTCGCTGGCGACAAATCACTCAACCTGACTGGCGATCAGAAAGAGAGTGTGACCGGGAACGTTTCACTCAGCGTGACCGGCAATCAGAACGAGAGCGTGACGGGAAGCGTATCGCTGTCGGTGACTCAGAGCAAAATGGATTCGATCACGATGAGCTATGGCATGACTGCGATGAGCATTAGTCTCAGTGCACAGACGGGCATTGTGATCCAATGCCCACTGGGGATCACGCTCAGTGCGGGGGCGAACTCCATCGATGTGTCGCCCGCTGGCGTGTACATCACCGGTACGCCGTTTGCGTTCATCAACAGCGGCAGTTCGCCGGCGAGCGCATCCACTCCCAGCTCAGGATCGCCAGCCAGCCCGGACGCCCCGACTGATCCCAACGATCCCGATACGGCCGACGACGGGAGTAAGGGGACGAAACTGAACGAGTGAGCCTACGGCACCTGCACGGTCATTTCCCCGGGCATGACGATGCTGATCACGCCAGCCCACATGCACATCAGTGTGGATGTGTCATCAAGGGTGGGCATGTCGGCCAACATGACCGTGGGTGCTCCCGGCACCCACGGAGCCACGGTGGCAGGGATGCACGGCATGGGGGTGAGCACGCCCATCGCGGCGGCGGTGGCGGCGGCGACCATGGGATTGGCCGGAGACATGCACATGCCGAACGGCATGATGTTCACAAGGGGAACGTTGTCCATGATGTTGGCGTCTGGAACTTCATCGGTCATGACGCGGTTGGTCGGCAGCACAACGAGCGAACTCGGCGCCATGCCCATCGTGCACATCATCGTCGCGCCCATGCACACTTGAAATGGCATACAGCCCCCCATGCCGGCTGGCTGGCGGGCATTGTAGCATGCCGCGGACCCGACCCTCGCCCGGGAGAATCAAGAGACAGGTGCGGGTTGCGTTTCTCAGGACCAGGGTACCGACAAAGTCCGACAGAATATGTCCCACAGAATACATTGCCAAGTGGGAAAACTTTTGGTAACTTTCTGGCCCAGTAATTTCGTCCGCTGAAATATTTTGCTTCGATGGCGCGGGCAATTTCCCGCGAGACCCCTGGGGACAACTAAAAGTCGAGAACTGACTGTGTCATAGTCAGCGAATCCGTCTGCCCTTCCCCCCCTGGTGTGACGGCCGAGTCAAATTTTGGAGTTTAGGAGTGCATCATGAGATTCAGGATGAACCTCGCATTTGTGCGGAAATCGGCAGTGTGTTTTCTCCTCATCGCGACTCCAGTTTTTGCGGTCGCTCAAAAAAAGGCGAGCGGATCAGCGCCCCACCCCAGCGCACCTTCACACGCTTCGGCGCCAAGCCATGCCTCGGCGCCGCAGCATTCAACTGCGAGCCACACCAACACAGCGAGCCATGCCACCACGACCAGTCACTCTTCGACGGCGGGTCATAGCAACGCCACGGCGGGACACAGCGCGAATACCGTGAGCCATGGAACCGCAACGGCGTCGCATAACACCGCGAGCCGCGGCACCGGCACCGTGTCACGTGGCAATACAACGGCCGCGCATGGGAGCACGATGGCATCCCACGGCGCGACTTCGTCGCGCGGCAACACCATGGCCGGACACACGACCACGGCCATGCATGCCAACGCCAGCCACACCCCACCGGGAAGAACGGTCTCGCTCAAAGGCGGGGGTTCGGCGAGCATTCGTCCCA
>JASHRE010000689.1 GCA_030037515.1 Candidatus Sulfotelmatobacter sp. | reverse complement strand
AAACAGGCGCGGGCCGAAATCGCGCGCGGGGTTGATGGGATAGCCGTGCATGCCACCGAAACTCATGCCGATCGCAACCACAACCAAGCCGATGAGAGCCGGGGCCAGATTCGCCCCCGGCGGCGCATTGAATTCATCGATGATGGCGAAAACCATGAGGACGAGCAACCCGGTTCCGATCACCTGATCAAGAAATCCCGCCTGCGGCAGGTTCGGAAACGCCGGGAACGTGGTGAAGATGCCGGCCGTCCGCTCCAGTTGCGGATCGAGGCGGTGAAAGGCGGGCAAATAATCCCAGAAGACAAGGGCGGCAGCAGCGAAGGCGCCTGCCGTTTGAGCAATGGAGTAGGGCAAGACTTTGTGCCAGGGAAATCCGCGGAACAGGGCGAGGGCCAAAGTCACAGCCGGATTCAAGTGCGCGCCCGAAACTTTTCCGGCGATATAAATGCCCATGGTGACGGCGAGTCCCCAGCCGAGCGTGATGTTGGTGTACCCTCCGCGAACGGTTTCGCCGGGATTGCCCGTGGGGAACAACGCCACCATAGCCACGACGCCAGTACCGAAAAGAATCAGGACAAAGGTTCCGAGAAACTCTGCAATCAATTCAGCGGTGAGGGTGGGTTTTGCGCTCATTCAGAGCTTCGCAGTGCTTGCGGTTCAAAAGCGCGAAACAGTGTAGCAGGGACGGACTGCAAACGTGCGAACAATCATGTGAGACACAACTCCTGTGCGCCATCCTCGGCGGAGCGGATGTAGACTTGCGGATCGATGCCAGTGGCAGCCTGATAGCGGTCAGCTATCTGGGCGGCGAAATCTTCCGCATTTTCCTCGCGCACCAAGTTGATCGTGCATCCACCGAAGCCGCCGCCGGTCATGCGACCGCCGATGAAACCGGGAAGGTCCTGGGCGGCTTCAACCATGACGTCGAGTTCACGGCAGCTGACTTCGTAAAGATCGCGCAAGCTGCAGTGGGAGGCGGCCATCAACTCGCCGACCCGGGTGAGATTCCCGCTCGAGAACGCGCGGGCGGCATCGATCGTACGCTGGTTTTCGTATATGACGTGCGAACAACGCTTGGAGATGATGGGCGAGAGCTCGCGCTCGTGCCGTTGCAGCAGATCGGCAGAGACATCGCGCAAGGCATGAATTGCCGGGCTCGATTTCGCCAGGATTCGAACCCCTTCTTCGCATTCGGCGCGGCGCGTGTTGTAGGTGCCGGTAGCCAGGTCGTGTTTGACCATCGTATTACAGATCACCAGCTGGATTTCCGCTGGAATGGGAACTGCTTCGTACTGAAGCGTGCGGCAATCGAGAAGAATCGCGTGGCCGGCTTTGCCCATACAAGAAACGAACTGATCCATGATGCCGACTCGCGCGCCGACGAAGTTATTCTCGGCCTGACGACAGAGTTTGGCGACCTCCGGACGCGGCAAGGTCGAGGCGGCTTGGCCGAGCAGCGCGAATGCCGACGCCACTTCAAGGGAAGCGGAGGAACTCAGGCCAGCACCGATCGGGACCTCTCCCCGCACCAGAACGTTCGCGCCGGGAAGTTTCACTCCTCGCGCTATCAACTCGCGAGCTACACCAAGCGTGTAGTCGCACCACGTGCCGGTACGCTGCCGAGGGAGATTGTCGAGATCGAATAGGAATTGATCAGGAAATTGTCGAGAGTGAATGGCTATTTGCCGGTCGTCCCGAGGCGCGACGGCAACGTACGTGGAGAACGCTATGGCGGCGGGCATTACGAAGCCGTCGTTGTAGTCGGTGTGCTCGCCGATCAGGTTGACGCGTCCAGGAGCGCGAAAGATCCTAGGGCGCGTGCCGAAGAAATTCTCAAAATCATCGACAAAAGCGGAGATATTCATCTGACTGTCAAAAGGCAAAGGTCCATCTATTCTCTCTTAACTATTCCGATTTCGAAAATATGCGCTTCGAACCGCTCGGGGAGTAGCTCTTCGTGAAACAGCCGGGGGCGTCTATACTCAGGATTCAGGGAAAGCCGCCGCGAGTGAGTCCATGTTGACGGGATCCGCGCGGATTCGATTTTCTAGCAGAGGTCTGCAGTTTTGGCAAACCTACCGGAAGTGGGGCCGGGGCCCGGAGCGACTCACATGGACCAATCTTTTATGGCGCGAGCCATAGAGCTCTCCCTTGAAAACATCCGTCGGAGAAACGGAGGGCCGTTTGGAGCTGTCATCGTCAAAGACGGTACGATCATCGCCGAGGGCGTGAACTCGGTTACAGCGAAGAACGATCCCACGGCGCATGCGGAAATTGTGGCGATCCGGGAGGCCTGCTCGAAGCTCGACACCTTCTCACTCACGAACTGCGAAATCTTCACCTCTTGCGAACCTTGCCCGATGTGTCTGGGGGCGATTTACTGGGCGCACATTTCCTGCATTTATTTCGGCAACGCGGCGGCGGATGCCTCCAAGATTGGATTCGACGATTCGTTCATTTATCTCGAATTCGCACAGCCACTCCCGGCGCGCAAGATTCCAATGATCCAGATCATGCACGATGAGGCCTTGACTGCGTTCCGGGCTTGGCAGCAGAAGCCGGACAAAATTCTGTATTGAAGGCGCGGACGTGAATCTCGATCGATCCCTGTTGCAGCGATTGCCCAAGGTGCTGCTGCATGAGCATCTCGATGGAGTGCTCCGTCCGCAGACTGTGATCGAACTGGCGCGGGAGTCCGGATACGCGGAGCTGCCTACGAAGGATCCAGATGCCTTGGCGGAGTGGTTTCACCGCGGCGCAAATCAGGGGAGTCTGGCCAAGTATCTCGAGGGCTTTGCCCATACGATTGCGGTCATGCAGACCGAAGAGGGGTTGGAGCGCGTTGCGTACGAGCAGGCCGAAGATTTGCATAAAGACGGCGTGGTGTATTTCGAGTCGCGATTTGCTCCGCTGTTTCACACGAGGAAGGGGCTCACGCACCAACAGGTCGTGGCGGCTGTGCTCAGGGGCTTGGGGCGCGGGCAACGGGATTTCGGTGTGCGATCGGGATTG
>JASHRE010000688.1 GCA_030037515.1 Candidatus Sulfotelmatobacter sp. | reverse complement strand
GGCGAAGAAGAGTCCGCGAGAGCATCCGAATAGAAGTTTCAGCAGCCGGTCGGGGTGCGGATATGTCAGGCCGAGATATCCGCGCTGCCGCATGAACGCGAATGAATTCGGATCGTAGTAGGAATAGCTCGGCCGGATCGATCCGAACGCGGCCTGCAGATAACCGAGCAGAGCGGAGAGGCAAATTAGAGCGCCGAGAGCAACTGCGGCGATCACGCGCCAGCGCGCCTGCGAGCCGCGCTTCCAGACTTGCAACAGTGCGAACACAGCCAGCAGAGCCGAGAGCGGTGCGGCGGGATATTCTGTGACGGTGGCCCATCCTGCCGTCAATCCGACGGCTAGAGCCCAAAGAAAATCCTGCTTTGGAGTTGCGGCGTCGCGGAGCTTGAGCGCTGCAGCAAACGCAAACACCAGGCACGCTCCCACCAGAGCGTGCGCCCAGAACAGGCTCGCATAGGCCCACACGGGCGTGCCCAAAGCCATGGCCAATGCGCCAAAAGCCGACCCGTCCGCACTGGCGCCGAACCGCAGTCCAAGAAAGAACAGACAAACGGCGGCCAAGGCGGTCGGCAGCGCGACCGCACCTGCGCCAACGAAATAAGAAAGTGCAAATTCACCGCGCGCCGATGGCCCGGCGATTCCAGCACCGGGTAACACCGCTCGCACGGCGAGTGCGACGGGCACAGCCGCAAAGACCAGACCGGGAGCCTTATCCGAGTAGTAATGCCCGTGGAAGTGCGCTTTGTCCTGCGTATTTTCGTGATAGGCGTCGATGCGCAGCGTTTGCCGCTCCACAATGGCACGCACCAGATCAAAGCGCGAGTTCTGATTCCATCCGCCGCCTTCGTAGAAGTAGAGAAACGAAAACAAGATCGCGCCGCCCAGCAACAGGGCAGACTTCCAGTTGGAAGCTGAGCGTGGCAGTGGATTGCTGGCTGCGGAATTCGCGACCTCTCCGATTTGGACTGAAACCTCGTTGTGCAACCGCGCCTCTGACGTTGAATATACCTGTTGATACACGCCTAATTTTGTGGGCAGGTATCTCCTAAATCAATGGATTTAAACGGTTTGCTCATGGGCGATTGGCTGATTTTTGGGCAACATATTGAAAACATGGCGGCCAGAGACCCGGCGAGCGTCGGCTTCGGCCGCGGGGCAAGCGAATGCGTCCGGCCCCCCTAGCACGCGCTTGAAAACGGTGGGGAACGCCCAACTTCCTCACTCCCGTTGCCCTCCGGCTTAGGAATTTTCACTCGCCGTACCGGTTGCGGCTCATAGGTCCCGTTTCGCACCGGCGTTTCCCAGGACTTGCACCCCCCAACTGTCCAACGTCGCTCGGCACACGGGGAAAAAAAAGCCTCTCATCGCTGAGAGGCTTCTCCTTGGGGGAGGGACTTAAGCCCAGACGGCCTTTGTCCCACACAAGTTTGGTTGTGTCGCTTTCGAAGAATCGGCTGCCGTCCCTAACCGGCAGCGGCTGCTGACCCGGCGCTCACGCGCCGGGCTCACATTTTTCGCTCCGCGGGGCTCGTTCATTTTCACCCACGCCCTGAGGCCTGGGCTGCATCGTTTCCCCGGTCCCGAGACTGCGCTTTGTCGGCAATCCCGCTGCTCCCAGCCCAGGAGAAGTGGGACGTCCTGTCAGACTTACTTCGGTTGTTGCTGCTGATCGGCGGTTCCGTTGGTCGAAGCCAGCTGCTCGAGATCGTTCTTCAGCAGACTGATTTCGACCCGGCCTCCGATGGTGTGCCGTTCCTTGGCATCCTGATCGGGTGTGGGCGCGTTGCCCATGCCGACCAGATAGATGCGGTAGATCGGAATCTCATGTTCGAGCACGAGATAGCGCACTACCGAGTCGGCCATCTTCTGCGAGTTCTGGATTGCGGTTTGGCCGTGGCCAGAAGAGAATCCCTGAACTTCGAAGATGTAGCCGCGCTGACCCTTGACGCCGTTCGCCATCTGATCGAGAGCGTCTTTGGCGGCCTTGCTCAACATGGTCTGGCCGGGGCGGAAGCGGATTTCGGTTTGGTTCTGCGCCTTGTACTGGTCGATGTTGCTGACCACGGTTTCGACCGTCTGCACGCGGGTGTTGACTTGTTGCGCGGTCTGCTGCGCCTGCGTGGCTTTGTTGCCGGCGTCGACGGCGTGCTGATCGGCTTCGTTGGCTTTGTCAGAAGCCAGCTTGATGCCGGCCTGGGCGCGGTCGTCGGTGTCTTTAATCTGTTTGGTATTGGCCGAGGTCAGTTCATCGAGCTCGTTGATGCGGTCGCGGATGGGCTCAGTCTGGCGCTTGACATAGCTTTTGCGCGCGAATGGATTGATACGTCCCCAGAAGCCTTCGCGGGAGGGCGGCGCCAGAGGCGCTTTGCCGGTCGCGGTGTCAGTGCTCGTCTGCGTGGTCGCAGCTGGGGTCTGGGCGTTCTGATTCGAAGACGAAGAGTTGTCCTGCGCGAGCGCCGGAATGGCAAGAACGGCGGCCAGCGGCAGTGCAATGACGAAACGTTTGTTCATAAGAAGCGTCCTCCAATTATGGCGGAGATTCGATTTCACTCCGGCACGCAGTGCGTGCACAAGACTGCATGCGTCCCTTGTACGATTTGAAGAAGAGGCAAGCTGGTTGGCTTTGCCAGGCCGGCCGTTGACGCGACGGCGGCACTTTCTGGCGTCCCGTAGGCCGGGAGCGCCTGCTCTTTGCAGTACATCTTGGATGCCAAATCGAACTTAAACGGTAACCAGCTAAATGCCTGATATCTTTGACTATTATAGTCCATCGGGTGACCGGCTGCAGGGCCGGGCACGGTAATTTTGGCAAACCTGATATAAAAACTGCGTGCGTTTCCGGGAGGGCACGACTACGCGAAGATCACTGGCGGGAGCAGGTTTTCGACGAGTTTTGGGCTTTTGGGCGGTGGTGTTGGGAGCGGCGGCGGTGAGTGTTTGCGGAGCGGCGGCGGATCGTGGCCTCGGTGGGAATGAATGGGTCTCAGGAACTCCGTCGGCAGCGCTCTCGCGCGAACATCTGGCGCAATATTCCGATCTGGCCGTGACCTGGATGCAGGAGTACTTGCGGATCGATACCAGCAATCCTCCGGGCAACGAAATGCGGGCGGCGAAGTTTTTCAAGAAGATTCTCGATGAGGAGGGAATCGAGAATCGCGTGTTCGAATACGCGCCCGGTCGGGGAGATTTGTGGGCGCGGATTCCGGCCAGCTCCCATGTCTCGCACGGCCAGCCAGACATGGCCCACCCCACACCCGAACAGGGTCCTGCGAAGCGGCCGATTATCCTGCTCAATCACATGGATGTGGTGACGAGCGTTGCTGCCCATTGGCGGGTGGCGCCCTTCAGCGGAGACATTAAGGATGGCTACATTTGGGGCCGCGGAGCGCAGGACATGAAAGATGAAGGCCTGGCGCAACTGGTCGTGATGGTGATGCTGAAGCGCGAAAAAGTTGCGCTCGATCGCGACGTGATTTTTCTCGCCGTCGCCGATGAGGAAGTCGGAGACACGGGAACGGACTGGTTCATCGCGCATGAGGGCGATCTGTTGGAGGATGCCGAATTCCTGATCAACGAGGGCGGCGAGAATCTGCTGGAAAACGGCAAGGTGAAGTATGTCGGCGTGGATGTGGGCGAGAAGACCACGTTCTGGCTGCACCTGGTGGCGCATGGGCGGCCCGGGCACGCGTCGCGTCCGATTCCGGATTCGGCGCCGGACCGGCTGGTCGCGGCGCTCGACAAGATCATTGCCTATCGCACACCGCTGCGGGTGCTGCCCGTGGTCGATGAGTTTCTGCGCGACATGGCTCCGTATGAGCCGCCGGAACGCGCCGCGTATTACCGAAACATCCGCAAAGCGATTCAGGACAAGAAATTCCGCGATGAACTGGATGGGGATGAGTCGCTGAATTTTCTGCTGCGCGACACGATTTCCTTGACCATGCTGGGCGGGTCGGAGCAGACGAACGTGATTCCCGCGGAGGCGTGGGCGAATCTGGATGTGCGCATTCTGCCAGGAGGCGACCCGCATGAGGTGCTCGAGGCGCTGCGGCGGCTGGTGAATGATCCGGACGTCACGATCGAGCCCCTGGAGCCGAACTTCCGTGTGGCGAATTATTCGGGAACGGATAATTCGCTCTATGCGCAGATTCGGGAAGTGGCGGCCAAGTATTTTCCGGGAACGCCGGTGGTGCCGCACATCACCAGCGGATACACGGAGAATCAGCGCTATCGGCCGCTGGGGATCGTGGCGTACGGATTCAATCCATACACGGCGACGGACGAGGAGGGAAATACCGAGCACGCGAACGATGAGCGCATTCGCGTGGAAGAAGTGCGAAGGGGACCGAGGATTCTGTTTGATGTGGTGGTGGGAGTGGCCGGGAAGTGATTTCTTGGCCAGGGATTCGCAGGGGCCAACGCGGAAGAGCGAGGGTGATCATTGAGTTTCGATTTACCCTGCAGGAAATTCAAGAATCCCCAACCTGTCCGCACAAATCGCGACAAGGGCGGAACGCCGCTATTCCGGCATAATCAAGCGCAGTGCTTTTCGTATTGGCCGTAAATGAAGTTGTCGGTCATGCCGGCAATGTAGTCGCAGACCACGCGCGCCAGCGATTCGCCTTCGGCCTTCGCTTTTTCCTGATAGTTGTGTGGAAGGGCGGCGGGGTTCTTCATCCAGAAGCTAAAGAGCTCGCGCACGATGCGCTCGGCGTCGCCCTTTTCGTCGGCGAGGGCAGGGCTGAAATAAAGCTTGTCGTAGAGGAATTCTTTACTCTGCCTGCGCTCGGCGTTGACCGGCGCGCTGAAGGCGGCAAGGCGCTCGGGAAAATGGCGGACGTGTTCGAGCGTGCAAATTCCATTTTCGGTCAGGCGCTTCTGCGTATTCTTGATTAAATCCTCGACCATGCGATTGAGCTCGCGCTTAACGGTTTCGTTGAATTTCAGCTTGTCGGGCGCGTGGGGATAGAGCTGCTCGACTTCGCGAAACAAACCGTCGAAAACCGGGACACCGCGGCGAATCTGCACCAGTGAAAGCAGACGGGCTTCGTAGCCATCGTCGAGATCGGCGGTGTTGTAGGCGATTTCGTCGGTCAGATCGATGAGCTGGGCTTCGAGCGGCGGGCGCTGATCGAGCAAGTACTCCGCGAGTTCGGGATGATCTTTCGCGGAATAGTCGCGCGAGTGTTTGACGATGCCTTCGCGAACCTCGGAGGTTAGATTTAGTCCCGGAAAGGCAGCGTAGCGCTGTTCGAAATCCTCGACGATGCGCAGCGCATGCAGGTTGTGATCGAACGACAGTCCGTGTTCACGCATGCAAGCGTCGAGAGTCTTTTCTCCGGCGTGGCCGAACGGCGGATGACCGATGTCATGCACGAGTGCGAGTGCTTCGGCGAGATCGACGTTGAGGCCGAGCGCCCCGGCGATGGTGCGGGAGATCTGCGACACTTCCAGCGTGTGCGTGAGGCGGTTGCGGAAATGATCGCTGTGGCGGCGGCTGAAAACCTGCGTCTTGGCTTCGAGACGACGGAAGGAGCGGGCATGAATGACGCGGTCGCGATCGCGCTGAAAATCGTTGCGGTAGGGGTGCGGTGGTTCGGGGTAGCGGCGTCCGCGGGAGTGTTCGACGTGCACCGCGTAGCCGGCCAGCATAGGGCGAGTGTAGCAGAACGGCAGTTGCCGGCAGCCAGTTCGCAGTTCTCAGTTCTCCGTTGCCGCTGACCAGCTGCCGACCGGCCGGCGAAAACAGCAGCCCTGAGCCGGCGCGGATGGCCTGCCATCCGGCGGTCCATCGACTGGGTCGAGATGACCAAAGCATAGAGCACGGTGACCGCGGAAATGATCTAAAATTCTCGCTGGGAATATTTTTGTCTGTTGGTGACCTATGGCCTTCCCGATCACCCGCTTTCGCCGTTTGCGCCGCACTGCCGAGCTTCGCAACCTGGTCGCGGAAACGCGGCTCACGCCGGATTCATTCGTCTACCCCATGTTCGTCTGCCCCGGACAGGGAGTGCGCAAGGAAGTCGGATCGATGCCGGGCGTGTGCAATCTCTCCGTCGACGAAGCGGTCAAGGA
>JASHRE010000687.1 GCA_030037515.1 Candidatus Sulfotelmatobacter sp. | reverse complement strand
CCTCTGGCCGGCATCGGTGGACTCCTGTTGGTCTTGGTCGCCGCCATCGTCTTTCGCCTCAGTCCCCGAAGACCGTGGTTTGTGGCCATCCCCGTTTATGGCTCTGCCCTAATGGCGATCTGCGTCATGCTGACCACGACGCAAGCCGCTCCCATTATGTTGAGTTTGCACCGAATCGGCGATGATCCCCGCGCGCTCCAGCAAGCGTTTGAAGGTTTTTATCGATGGGACTCGATCCGAGCCGTCATTGGGATGCTGGAAGGCTTCCTGGAGATATGGGCGCTGGTGGCACTTAGTTGCTTAGCCTTTGGCAACAAAACCCCGTCGCAATAATGCAGCTTCTCGGTTCCGCCTCGCCTGGCTGCGATCCCCTCGCCCCTAAACGGTCCCGTATCTTCGATTTTGCCTTCCATTCTGAGACGCCATCTCAAACTGAGACAATCCCCGGTTCAGAGTTCAATTATTAGAAGCAGAATCACGTCTAAGCCTCTGAAAAATCTTTCACATCGGTGCTAGTCCTTCCGTTCCCAGAGTTGGACGCCGCGTTGCTCGACTTATTCGCGAACTGCGGAATTTCGGCTCCCCAGAGCTCTTCCCGCCGGGAAGAGAGGGGAGTTCGACCGCATTTTCGTGTGCGTGCAACGACCTCGCATAGAGGACTTTAAGAATTGGGCCATCAAGCCGCAACAACCGGACGCGCTCCGCACAACGCCATTTCGGTGGCGGGGCTGGCGCGTTTCTTTCCTGAGGCTGCGCCGGTCCGCCTTCCGGTGCGGCTGGCTCGCATCGCCGAAGCCCACGGCGAGAGAGTCTCCGCTTTCACTGAAAGCACCGTCATTGAATTTGGCACTCCCCGCGAAGTTCTGTTTGCCTGCAGCACTCCTTTTGAATTTGGCGACCTGCTTCGCGTGCGCAACTCCGATGGATCGCTCGACGAGGAAGCCTCGGTGGTGGCCGTCCAGTATCACCCCAGCCAGACCGTCGTGGCAGCGCGCTTTCGCAGAGACGTTCCCAACTGGATTGTGAAACCATGAACCCTGCCACTCCTGTACAAGATCTTGCTGCACAGTGGAAGTCGGCCTGCCGCCTGTATCCCATTTACTTCGAACTGGCGCGTGAATTCGCCATCGACGTGCAGACCTGCCCCGATCTCGAAGCCGGATTGGACACTCCCGGGAAAGAGGCGGTCGAGCAGGCCAACCATTGGCTCGATCAGATGGACGAAAAAGTCCAGGTGCACCAACTTCGCCAGTTTCTGCAGACCAACGCGGCAGTCACGCCCGAAGCGTTGCTGAATCTGCTGGAGCATTTTCTGGCGAAGACGCCGAAAAGCGACACAATTCGCGACAAAGTGGATTTTCTGCTGGTGCAGTACTTCAGCCAGATGGCTCCCGCCGGACTGCAGGATGATGACGTCGACCTCGCTTACGTGGCGCAGACGCTCGAGCCGATTCTGCGCCAAGTCGACTTGAAGCTACCGGTGTGGCTGAACGCGCTTGATCGCGTACTGGAGTCGGCGCGGCGCTGCCGTTCGCTCGATGAACTTCTGCACAGCGGCATTCTCGAGCAGGGCCGCAAAGCGAAGGGCCAGGCCGCTGAACTGTTCTACATTCCGGTCGCGCTGGTGGGGTTCACGCGTTTCGGGTATTTAATGCGCCGGGTGTTTTTCCGGCTTATGCTGGGCGATCTCAACATCGTTCTGGACGGTCTCACCCACCTGGAGGAGGGGGGCATTCACACCATCGATTGCCGCCGCGCGCAGTTTTCCGCGCAGGAGCCGATTCTGCGCCTGCGCATGATCTGCCAGTCGTGGAAAGTGATGTTCCAGGCGGAGTATTCCTCAGGTCAGCCGCTGCGCATGCTGGTTGATCTGCGCGCTTCGGTTGAGACCGCGCTCGGAGGCGGCAGGGCATCGGCTGCCAAAGAAGGGCGGAAACCTTCAGGTGAAGACACGGCTGGAGCGGGAGTGATGGTGAAGCCGGACACGGCTGCTGCCCTAAAGCTGGGACTGAAGCCGGTGTCCGTTCAGGCTGCGCCCGGTCGGCCAGGCAAAGCCGCTCCGAACCGCACGGCAGGGAAGCCTCCCGTCGGCGCCGGCGTCGCTCCGGTCATGGCCAAGCCAGCGGCAACCCCTCCAACGGCGGCCAAGAGCAAAGCGGCTCACGCCGACGCGCCCGAGTTCGGGGTTTCCGGCGTGCCTGGCTGGGATGACGACCCCGAGTCGGAGGGGAAAGGCTAAACCCTAAAGGATTCCGTGCAGGTGGACACTCCAACCGTACTGATCATCTCCGACGAGCCCGACTTCTCCCGGCGCGTGACTGCGCGCTGGCAGATGGAACGTATGGTTCCGACGTTCACTCTGCTGAGCGGAGAGTTGTGGCCCCGGTTCGCCGTGGATGTTTTCGATGTTGCGATCGTCGGCGAGTTGCGCAGGGACTTGCTTTCCGTCGTGCTCGAACCACTCCATTCGACCGGACAGCCGATTTTCTGCGTCTGCCGCAATGCGAGTGTCGTCCAACTGGTGCGCGAGCGCTGGCCGCGGGTTTCGATTTTGCGGCATGGTGATTGTGTCTCGGAAACACCGTGGCTCGATACGCTAGTGTTGGCGGCGACCGAAGCCGTGCATCGCTCGCGAGCCGAATCGCGGGCGCGCTGCGCCGAACTTTCCTGCGCATCGCTGGGGCGTCAGGCCACGCTTGGCCGCTACATGCTCGAGATGCGCCACAGCCTGAATAACGCACTTACATCGGTGCTGGGCAATTCCGACCTGCTGCTGCTCGAACCGGGCAGTCTTTCCGCCCAGAGTCGGGCGCAGATTGAGACGATCCGCAACATGACGCTTCGCATTCACGAGATCATGCAGCGCTTTTCGTCGCTGGAAAAGGAAATGAACGTGGTGGCGCAGCAGGCAGAAACGGACGCGGGAAAGTCCTATGCCGCGATTGCTGGAGTGTAGGCGACTTGGAACAGGGATCAGAGGTTAGGGGCCAGAAGTTAGGAAGCCAGTCACGCCGGGTCCCTGGCGACTGACAATTGGGAACTGGCAGCTGGGTACTGAGAACTGAATTTATGCATCGCTTGATGCCGGGTATCACCATTCTCGAGCACGAACTTTCTGAACTCCGCTTGCTGGTCGAGCGGCAAGCCGGAATCCTGCTGGACTGCGCGAACAGCAGGCTGGCGGCACACGTCGCCGCCTATCTCGAAAAAGAGGAGTTGGAATCACCCGCAGCGCTGCTCGATCGTGTGCGTAGCGCCGATCAGGAGCCAGGATTTCTGCCCCAATTTCTCGACGGTGTATTGAACACGAACACCGGTTTCTTCCGCCATCCGGGAGCGATGAATGCTCTGGCCCAGTATGTGATCCCGCAGTTATGCGCCCGCAAAACGGAAGAACCGGCGACGATTCGCATATGGAGCGCGGGCTGCGCCACGGGAGACGAACCTTATTCGATCGCCATGGCCATTTGTCAGGCGTTACCCGGTGGAAGTGCAAGTTCCGGTGGCAATGGGACCGGCGCCGGCGCAAAAAGTCCAGCCGGTCGCAATGGCAACGGCGGAATCGCGGTTCCGTGCACAATGCAGAGCGCAAAAGACTGGTCGATTCACATTGTGGGCACCGATCTGCTGCCTTCTGCGATTCAGGCAGCCGAGCGCGGACTGTATCCGCAATCCGCAGTGGGAGGTTTGCCTCCCGCTATGATCCGCGCCAGCTTCTCCAAGATAGGAAATGCCAATGCTGCGGGGAACAGCGCGGAGGCAGTGAGGTCTTCCGCCACCGGAACGTCGGCCGGACAGAGTGGCGGGTCGGACGGAACCGCGAACGCCGCGTGCAACGGCAACTCGGCAGCTTCCGTGAACGGGAACGCGTATCTGCTGGTCAAGCCGCGGCTGCGCAGCCTGGTCACGTTCAACACGATGAATCTGACCAAGCCCGTCTATATTGGCCGCTTTGACTGCATCTTCTGCATGGACGTGCTGCCGCATCTCTCACGCACCCAGCGCAGCGCGCTGGTCGAGCGCCTGCATCTGTATCTTGAACCTGGTGGGTACCTCTTCGTCAGTCAGACCGAAAAGCTGTGCGCGCCCAACTTGAATTTCCGCCCCGAAGTCTTCGACGGATACACCATGTACCGCAAGCCGCTGGCCGCGAGCGCCGCGTACGGGCGATAGCTCCAAACATGTTCCTGCAAGAACATCTTTATCCACGGTATTTCTAAAATTAAGCGCTTCAATGCCATAGCTTATATGTGTTTGCCCAACTATGGGGAGCCCCTGGCGGGGGATTGAGATTCTATCGCCTGGTGAATATGTCCAGCGCTCGGGCTGAATTTAAAAGAGCAGATCGAACTCGGACATCGGGAACGGGAGGAAGTAAATCCCGGCAACTCCTGATATCGCCCCCGATGCTCCAACGCAGGGAATCTTGGAGGTTTGATGAAATGCGCAATGTTATCCGAGTCACTTTAGGCGAACAGGAATTCCTTCGTTCGTAGCTCCTTGATCGTGTCGCGAAGCTTGGCTGCTTTCTCGAATTCGAAGCGCTTGGCGGCTTCGCGCATGCCTTCTTCCAGTTTGCAGATGTACTTATCGACTTCTTCCTGCGATTTGAATTCGGGGATGCCTTCAGATTCGCCCGCGGTCACGTCGGCGTAGTCCGCCGCGACGATTGCGGCCAGCGCCATGTCGACCGGACGCACGATCGATTCCGGAGTGATTCCATTCGCTTCGTTGTATGCCTGCTGGATAGCGCGGCGGCGGGAAGTCTCGTCCATGGCGCGCTTCATCGAATCGGTGATTGTGTCGGCATAGAGAATGGCGCGGCCGTTCAGATGACGGGCGCAGCGGCCGATGGTCTGGATCAACGATCCGGAGGAGCGCAGGAATCCTTCTTTGTCGGCATCGAGAATCGCGACCAGCGAAACTTCGGGCAGGTCCAATCCCTCGCGCAGAAGATTGATGCCGATCAACACATCGAACTCGCCCTTGCGCAGATCGCGGAGAATCTTCACGCGCTCGAGCGTTTCGATCTCGGAATGCATGTAGCGGCATCTGACGCCGACTTCGGCGTAATACTCAGCCAGATCTTCGGCCATGCGCTTGGTTAGAGTTGTGACCAGCACACGCTCGCCTTTTTCCACCCGCCCGCGAATTTCGTGGAGGAGGTCGTCGATCTGTCCTTTGACCGGACGCACTTCCACGGGCGGATCGATCAATCCCGTGGGCCGAATGATCTGCTCAATCACCACGCCAGCCGATTTTGTCAGTTCGTAGGGTCCCGGCGTGGCCGAGACGTAGATGAGTTGATTGGTGCGGTGCTCGAACTCCTCGAACGTCAGCGGGCGATTGTCGAGCGCAGAGGGCATGCGGAACCCGTACTCAACGAGAACTTCCTTGCGCGAGCGATCGCCGGCGTACATGCCGTGCAACTGAGGGACGGTCTGATGCGATTCGTCGATGAACATCACGTAATCGCGCGGAAAATAATCGAGCAGAGTGGGCGGAGGCTCGCCGGGCAAGCGTCCGGTGAAGTGGCGCGAATAATTCTCGATGCCGTGGCAATAGCCCATGGCCTTGATCATTTCCAGATCGAACATGGTGCGCTGATGAATGCGCTGCGACTCGACCACGCGTCCCTGCTTTTCGAGTTCGACTTCCCACCACGCCAGCTCTTTCTTGATCGACTCGACGGCGGCCGCACGGGTTTCATCCTTCATGACGTAGTGCGTTTTTGGATAAATCGGCAGCCGCCCATATTTCTGCTTGACCGTGCCAAACAGCGGATCGATCTGCGAGAGCGATTCGACCTGATCTCCCCACATCTCGATGCGGTAGGCCATGTCGTCGTAGGTAGGGAAGACCTCGATGACGTCGCCGCGCACGCGGAATGTGCCGCGGCGGAATTCGCCGTTGGTGCGGTCGTAAAGAATGTCGACCAGCTTGCGGGTGATGTCTTCGCGCTTGACCTTCTGGCCTTTTTCGAGGAACAGCATCATGCCGTAATAGGCTTCGGGAGATCCCAGACCGTAGATGGCGCTGACGGAGGCGACGATGAGAGCATCACGGCGTTCGAATAGAGATCGCGTCGCTGAAAGACGAAGCTTGTCGAGTTCGTCGTTGATGGTCGCTTCTTTTTCGATGTAGAGATCCGCGGCAGGAACGTAGGCTTCGGGCTGGTAGTAGTCGTAATAGGAAACGAAGTATTCCACGGCGTTTCGCGGGAAGAAACTTTTGAATTCGTGATAGAGCTGCGCGGCGAGCGTCTTGTTATGGGCCATCACCAGCGTGGGACGGTTGACGGCTTCGATGACTTTCGCCATGGTGAACGTCTTGCCCGATCCGGTGACGCCGAGCAGAACCTGGTGCTGCTCGCGATCGAACACACCACGCGTGAGC
>JASHRE010000686.1 GCA_030037515.1 Candidatus Sulfotelmatobacter sp. | reverse complement strand
ACCTTGAGACAAAGACGCTGTACGTCCGCGTAGGCAAGAACAAGTTCCGGGTCCGTGCGATCCCTCTCAACCGCACCGCGACGTAGGCTGTGGAACGGCTGCTGGACCGGGCGCACAAGTTAGGCGCGATTGCCCCGGACCACTACCTGATCCCCCGCAGGATCGCCGGGAAGCAGCACGATCCCACGAAGCCGCCGAGCCGCTGGGCATGGCGACGTGCGTGGCGCAGCCTCACAAAGGAGTGCGGACTCGCGGGACTACGACCGCACGACCTGCGGCACCACGCGATCACGAAGCTGGCGGAATCGTCCGAAGCTAGCGAGCAGACCATCATGGGAATCGCGGGACACATCAGCCGGGAGATGCTGGAACGCTGGAACACTACTCGCACATCCGGCAGGAGGCGAAGCGGAGGGCGGTCGAGTCTCTGGATAACATCACAATCACGGCACAATTTGAAAAATGGCAGCGCCGAGCGGAACAACAAGAGGCACCGCAAGTCGCACGGAGGAAAAGGAAAAAATTGGTCGGGGCGATAGGATTTGAACCTACGACCCCCTGCGCCCAAGGCAGGTGCGCTACCAGGCTGCGCTACGCCCCGACATGCGATGCTCTATTGATTCTAAACCACTTCCACGAAGCTGCGACTCGAACAAATTTACGAAAAGCTTCGCATTGTTCCCTTTTAGTAGCAAACTGTGTCAGAACTGTGTCAAAACCCATCAGTTCGCCCTCGCTGTGTTGTGACCGAGGTTCTTGACCGATTCTGCTCGTTTGCCATCCGGTTTAACTTTACCAAAGCCTCGCGTTTCATCTGCAGTTTCATCTGGGAATATTTCTTGAAGACCTTGGCATCTCCCTGTCGTAACAACTGCGTGACCTACTCATCGGCAACACTGCCGGCACTGAGCCGCGTCGCGTAGGTGGAGCGCAGATCGTAGATGCGGAAGTGCGGAATTTTGGCGCGCCGCAAAGTGGCGCTGCACGGAGACAGACGAACCTAATCGCGAAACGCCTCGACCGCGATGGGCGTCAGCGGTACCTCGGCCACTCCGTTCGGCGTTTTGGAATCGGGAATCCAAACCACCGCGTTCGTGAGATCCAGATGTTCTTTCTTCATCGGCATCAGCTCCTTGTACACGCGCAACCCCGTTTCCGTGATGATTCGCACGATGTTGCGCAAGTTACTCGGAAGCATGGGTTTCGATCTTGCGTTGTTCTGACCACATGACGTAGTGCGGCCGGAAGAGCCCTTTCACCGCAACCGGGAACTCCACACCCGCGCACGGATTCGAGGGCAATAGTTTTTTTTGTACAGCAACGTTCAGCATGCGCCGCAACACTCGCGGTTCCTGATGGCCGTCGCCGGCTTCAGTTCGCCTCGTTCGATGTAACCGGCCGTTGTCCGGATGCGCACTCGATCCCGGAGTCGCTTGCGCAAGTACAACTCGATTCCATCGGCGGTGAGATCGGCCAACTTCGAGTCCTCAAACGCTGCTTTCAAGTGTTTGGTGGCTCGCAGGTTGACGATGTGAGTCTTGGCGGCGCGGATGGGAGGCTTGGAATAGTTCTCCAAGAAAAAATCCACCCATTTTCCAAACTCCATCTCCTCGCCCTTGCGAACATCTCAAGAATTCGATTGTCTCTGGCGCTGAGCCGTTCCCGGAGTTTCTGATTCGCCTCTTGCCAATCCTCGGTGAAGGTTGATTCCCGGATGCGCTTCCCACTTCGATCGAAATAGCGCATCCCAAGAACTTTGCTGTTGGATCGTCGATAGACGATCCCGTCGTGTTCTCTCGGTCTTGCCATCTCCCACCTCTTGTTTGAAGGTTGCGCGGAATCGCACGAGATCCGCTCGCAGGAAGCGGGTGTTACGGCCCATTACGCGGAGGTGGGGAATCTGCCTTTGCTCCACCCAAAGATACACGGTCTGAACGCTCACGCCGAGATAAATTGCCGCCTGTCGCACAATGAGCGGAAGCTCTTCGCGAAAGAACGGTCCTGGATCGAAGCCGGGGCTTCGGGCGTTTGGCTGGATTGGTTTGGAACTCATGGGGCTCTTCCTAAGCGGGATTGTTCCTAGTGTCAAAAGGAAAACTGAAAGAAAGACGGGGCTTTTAGCGACCGCGGCTACGCTGTTCGACGCGCCCTGCTCGGATGCAAGATCTCCAAGTCAAAACTTGGAGAATGCAGTTGTCGAAGCAGGACAAGAAGTTTGGGGTGAAGAATAAGGATCCGCGTTATTGGGATGTTCTGACGCGTGGCCATTCAGACTTGGAGTCGGACGATACGTTTTTCAGACAACCGATTCCGCTTTGCCTGAAGACGCGTAGGCGTGAGATGGGGCCGGACCGAACGCATGTGTTATTAGGCGAAAAAGCGCCTAAGTTGAAAATAGGCGCAAAATCGCCTAAAATGCTCTTAGGCGGAAAAGCGCCTAGGTCACAGGGAGCACAACAATGGAAACCATTGCCCGAACCCCGTTGCAACTTGGGAACTGCATTCGACAGAGGCGAAGAGAGCTCGGCTTGACGCAAGAGCAGTTAGCCGCCAAAGTCAGGGTCCGTCAGCGGACGATTTCCGACGTTGAGACCTCCGCGGAAGTCCGCGTCGATACCGTGCTTCGCACGCTTGCCGCGCTCGACCTCGAATTGGTGATCCGCCCACGTACCAAGAGCTCATCCCGGGATATTGAGAGGCTCTTCTGATGCCACGTCGAGCCGGGAACCCACCCCTGAACGTGTTTCTCAACAGCCGACTCGTCGGCCAACTTCGCCGCGAGACTTCCGGGGCCATCCTCTTCCAATACGACCGCGCATGGATGGAGTGGGACTCCGCATTGCCGGTTTCGCTTTCCTTGCCCATACGTGAGCAACCCTACGTTGGCGCGCCTGTTTTGGCGGTCTTCGAAAATCTATTACCGGACGATGACAGCTTGCGGCGTCAGATCGCGGCGCGCGCCCACGCAGAAGGAACTGACGCCTATAGCCTGCTAGGAGCAATCGGTCACGATTGCGTGGGTGCGCTACAGTTTCTTCCGCCAGACGTACAACCCACCCCGGCGGGCGCTATCGATGCGGTGCCGGTTAATGAGCGCGGGATTGGCATCATTCTTGACAATCTCGCAACGGCGCCGCTGGGTATTACGGAAGATGAGAGCTTCCGCATATCAATCGCTGGTGCCCAAGAGAAAACGGCCCTCCTACGGTGGAATCGTCGATGGTGTAAACCACGCGGCACAACCGCGACGACGCACATCTTCAAGCCTTCGATTGGAAAACTTCCCAACGGAGTGGATCTCACATCAAGCGTAGAAAACGAATATCTGTGCCTCAAGATCGTCGATGCCCTGGGCCTGCCAGCTGCAAAGGCGGAAATGGCAACCTTCGGAGACCGGCGCGTTCTGATTGTTGAGCGTTTCGACCGACTGTGGACCGAAAATCAGAGGCTGTTGCGTCTGCCGCAAGAGGATTCCTGCCAGGCCCTCTCGGTGCCGCCAACTCGCAAATACCAGAGCGATGGTGGTCCGGGCATAACGGACATTCTGAAAATGCTGCGGGGCAGTGACGAACCTGTGTCGGATCAGCGCTTCTTTCTGAAAGCGAACATCGTCTTCTGGCTCATCGGAGCCACCGACGGACATGCGAAGAATTTCAGCATCTTTCTGTCGCCTGGCGGACGTTTTCACGTGACGCCCCTCTATGACGTTATTTCAGCGCAGCCCAGCGTCGATTCGAAGCAGATCTTGTGGAGACAGTTTCGGCTGGCCATGGCCTTCGGGACAAAGCCGCACTACCAGATCCGACAGATTGCGCCCCGTCATTTCTTTCAAACGGCTGATCAGGCGGGAGTGGGACAAGAGGTGGTTGAATCCGTGGTCGATGAACTCCTAGAGGGAGGAGCGACCGCGGTGGACGCCGTTGTGTCGACGTTGCCCGGGAACTTTCCGGATCAGGTTGCCTCATCAATCGCGGCTGGAATCAACCGGCGACTTCGGCTCCTTGAGGCCGGGGAAGCGGCCAAGAAATAATTCACGCCCGGAACAGGTCAAAGACGAGGCTCGGCAGCAAGTTCTCCTGAAATACTGGTCGCAGCTATTTGCGACCGGGCCCTGCAGCGAGAAAGTTCGTCTAAAGCGCACTTCTCGGCTTCAGCTTTTGAACCACCAATACTTACTCTCAGGCCGGACAAACTCCTCGACGGCCTCTGGAAGATCGGAGAGCGGATCCAGGGAGTCCGCGTATTCCTTAGTCCAATCGAGAACCTTCTGAACATCATTTCGCTCAGCGTCGAAATTTGATCCTGCGATTGTTTCTTCGATCGCTTTGACGAATTGACGAAGACGAGTGGCCTCTTGCCAGTTTCCGATGAGTTCGGCGACGAACTCCGCTTTCCGTTTTTGCTCCTCGGCTATACGCCGTTCCTCTTCTTCCCGTTTCCGTTCCTCTTCCCACTGGCGATGTTTCGCTTCTGTTTCTTGACGATCTCTTTTGATGGCGGCGGCAGCGACAGAGAGGCC
This sequence comes from Candidatus Sulfotelmatobacter sp., assembly GCA_030037515.1. Taxonomy (GTDB): domain Bacteria; phylum Acidobacteriota; class Terriglobia; order Terriglobales; family Acidobacteriaceae; genus Sulfotelmatobacter. The sequence goes on along the minus strand of JASHRE010000686.1, from coordinate 5,598 downwards.
GATGATGTAGTCTCCGATGCAGTTCTCGATTCGTTGTTGCTTACCGTCGGCCCAGGTTCGTCGAATTGGCCCCATGAAAGCCGGGACGTTGGCAATCTGCAGTTGCAATCTCCCCGTGGGCTTGTAGTCGTACTTGGGCGTCGACCAGGGATGCTTGGTTTCGGCAGGAGTTAGAACATGGGGCGCGCAGTCGGTGATCTCCGAAAGGCAGAGCCGGACGGCCTCGCCTTCGATAGCGACCGCTATCGATGCGCCTTCCTCTTTTGGCCAGGACGCTGGTTGCCCCCGTTCCTCAAGGGCCTGAAGCATCGCGTTTACGATTCGTAGCGCGCGCGGCAGTTGCTCTCTCGATACGAGGATGTGCGCTAGCGCAGCGTTTTTGGTTATCAACTGACCTTGCTGATTGAGTTTGCCAGATTGGAGAAGTTTTTCCGACTTCAATACGAGAGGGTGACTGAGGTCAGGCGGAATCGCAACCTTCGGCGGAATCGGTCGGCAAAATTCCTCGAATTCCGGGCGGAGTCTCTCCCGGACGTAGAAATCGAGATGCTCCATACCTCCTTTCGCGGCAGGCAAGGAAGGACGGCTGAACTTTGTGGCCCGTCTCCTTTCTCCGCCAATATCCCACGGGTGGAACGGGGATATCGTGCTTCCGGCAGACTTTTGCCAGGCCAACGTCGGAAATGCCAAATTCTTTAACAAGTGTCCGCATGGGAGTCGCCCAGACTTTTTCGTAGAGTTCGGCGCGAGTCACGCGGCTTCTCGTCTGACTCATCAGTGCTTCTTATCGGCGGCATAGTTTGCGATCGAAGGAAGGCCCCGGGTCCCCCTCGGCCACCCGTGCCGCGGGGGAATTCAAGCACGGGGTCCCTGAGGCCTTCCTAGATTTGTTCGCAAAGAGGACAGTGTTTTTATCAGCTTGCCGTCGTAGCCAGTGAAATCTAGATCGCCTTACCTTCGACGGGACCTGTACTAGGCGGAGCAGGAACGGCCTTGGAATGCAAAGGGGCGATCAGGTGTGCGAAGCCTATGACACGACCTACGATGTCGGCGTCCTGTGGATATCGAAGATTTCGAATTGGGACCGATGATTTGGGAGACGGCACGAGAAGCAGGTAATTTCCCTCCAGTTCGCACCAACTGCAGGCATAACGGTTGTCGCGCAACTCGATAAAATAACTGGATGTTCGTGTTCGCTAGGCCGAACGGACGAGATCGCTACGGCTGGCGTTATCGGCAAAGGAGCTTATGCCGATCGTAAGCCCGAAGATTCGATCGCGATATTTCAGTTATTTCGGAGATCCGGCGCCGCTGCCAATATTACCGGACTGCAGGCCCGCATCGGCGACCTTGAGGGCCCTTCGGCCACACCGCAACATGTGGGAAGTCCCGGGCCCAGGGGGCGGCCGTGGGAAGTATCGGCTACACTCTTGCGTCGCAGGGAAACCTGCCGGTGGCACTTGAAGTGGTTCAGAACTCGGCAAAGGGTTGAAGATCCGCATTTACGATCTATAGGCCGCAGCCAGCACGGAACAGGCCAAGTGGATTTGCTTCTCGGCCGGAACTTCCCCCTACTGTTCCTGCAACACCGCTCTCAACATTGCCGAAGAATGTCATCTGCTCAAGAAAAAGCGGGACACTGGGGCAACCGGCTACGAGCGTCGCGCGCATCTACTCGCGAGTGCCCTCAATGAGGTCCTCGACCAGAAAAGCAAGGGCGGCTAATCTGCGCCTCGTTTTCCTCTCTGTCACCACGCTTGTGCTCGTCTTGCGGAGCGCGAACGCACAGCAGACCACGCTTCGTTCCCAAGCCAACGTTGTCCTCATTCCTACTCTTGTGAACGATTCGCATGGTGAAGTCGTTTACGGGTTGGAAGCGAAAGACTTCATCGTTGAGGACGATGGCAATCTCCAGCCGGTGCGCATGGATGAAGCCCCGGAGGGTCAGCCGATTTCTCTGGTCATAGCGGTACAAACCGGACGCCGCGCCGCCTATGAATTTCCGCGTGAGCGGGGTCTTAACGCCATGCTCGATCCGATCTTCGCTTTGGGCAATGCTCGCGCGGCGCTGGTCGAATTCGACAGTCAGGTCAAACTCGTGCAAGAGTTCACCGACAAGGAGTCGGGGGTTGAGGAGGCTCTTAGGAACGTAGAACCTGGGGATGATGGCGCGGCGATTCTCGGTGCCATCACGTTCTCAGTAAATCTTCTCAAGCAGGAATCCGACGATCGTCTGCGCGTCCTGCTTCTGATCAGCGAGACCCGCGATCACGGCAGCCGCGACAAAATTCAAAATGCGGTCGCCCATATCGGCCAAGCCAATGTGCTGATGTATGCGCTCGCATTTTCGCCGGGCTTATCGAACATCCTCGATACTGAGCACGGCAACAACAATCCCGATCTGCATCCCGAGCAAAGCGAGATGAATCCCTCGCCCGATCTTCTCGCTCCGCTCTACATGACTGTGCAAGCCATGCGAAAAAACGTTCCCAGAACGGTTGCCTCCATGACGGGCGGCGAGTACGAACTGTTCTCGACGCACAGGAACTTCGACCTGCGCATGACGAGTTTTACGAATCACCTGCACAGCCGATATCTGTTAAGCATCGCGCCGAAAAATCCGCGGCCAGGTTTGCACCGGTTGCGCGTGCGCTTGAAAGATTCTGGCAAGAACAGTGTTTTGGCGCGAACGAGCTACTGGGCGGAGGGAGTGACGCAGTAATCAATGGCTCCTCGGTGTCCTCTGTGGTGAACCAGACCACGCCTGCGGCAAATTTGTCAAGCGAAGATTTATGTCAACACGGCATTACTTTGGTTGCAAACAACCTGCCATCTTTTTACCGAAGTCCACTTGCCAATCTGCCGTGACTTGCCTAGCATCCAATCTGAAAGCCGGCCTGCGGGGTTGGTGATGGTGGTCACCGATTTTTGAACCAACACCGAATGAACGGGGGCTTGACTCGAACTAAGATCCGGTGAGCGATGCTCCGTCATGCGGAGATGCCTAAAGGGTCTCGGCGGGCTCCCAACGTCTAACGACGGGTTCATTCTCGGCCCACCACACGGCACAGTGGGTCGGCTTGTAAGAGCCAGTTGTCACAATACCCAGTTGCCCAGTTTGAACGCATTTTTCCGGTTAGCGCTTGCCTCCAGCCTCCAGACCAGGAGCTTAGAGCACGAGGCGAAGACGATTCCCCGCCGTTCCTGCTAGACTGATCCAGTAGCGAATTCACGATTCACGCGTCCGACTGAAACAGATGTTTCCTCAACTCTTTCACATTGGTCATTTCTTCATTCCGACCTACGGCTTCCTAGTCGCGATGGGCGTTCTCGTCGGCCTCTGGATTAGTGTGCGTAACTCGGAGCGCCTCGGCATCAACGGCGATAATGCCTGGAACCTCGGCATCCTCGTTGTGCTGTGCGGCATTCTCGGCGCTAAGGTGCTATACATCGTGAACGAGTGGTCGTATTACTCGGCGCATCCGCGCGAGATTTTAAGTCTCGCAACGCTGCAGGCGGGTGGAGTCTTCTCCGGAGGGCTGATCGCGGCCTTTGTCGCCGCCGCGTGGTATGTGCGCCGGAATCACATGCCACCGCTTGGGACCTGCGATGCGTTCGCACCCGGTCTCGCACTCGGCCATGCCATCGGACGCATTGGCTGCTTCGCCGCCGGATGTTGCTACGGAAAAGAAACGCACCACTGGTGGGGAGTGACGTTTACCAATCCGCTTGCCGCCGAAATCACAGGCACACCTTTGGGCAAGCCACTCGAGCCCACGCAATTATTTGAGTCCGCGGTCGAGTTGGCGAATTTCATTTTTCTGATGTGGCTGCTCAAACGTAGAAAGTTTGACGGCCAAATCATCGGCGCATTCATGTTTATTTATGGGATCGCGCGTTTTTTTCTCGAATTCATCCGCGACGATCCCGGACGCGGCTCCGTTTTCGGCGGAGCCATGAGCGGCACCCAACTGATCGCCATCGCCCTCGTGCTCGCCGGCGGATTCATCTGGTGGCTTCGCCCGGGTTCCAAACGTCTTGCCACGCAAACGGTCACCGCCGCGCGGTAGCGGGCTTGCGAACTTCATTGCCGCCGCATGGCCGCATCGCGGCTCAGGAGCAAGCACGAACTCGGAGAACACAATTGCCTCAAGCCGAAGTCCTACGTGTTTTTCAGGATGAACGTTTGCGCTCGTACTCATGAGTGCATTCCCAAATGCAAAAAACTGCGTTGAAGCGAACTTACTCTTTAGAACGCAAGCGAACCTGGAGGAACGGCGAAGACTCTCGCTGGTCTCTGGCTTGCGGGAGTTTCTAATGGCTCGCGAGTTCTTTGTTTGAAAGGGCAGGAAGCGGAACGCCGGAATGTTATAATTTTGGTGCGATCAGGAAGTTTCCGTACGAATTGTGAGTTGTAACCGAGCGCCTGTTGGACTGCATGAATCACCTGCCTTCGTCGGGGAGTGGCTCAGCCTGGTAGAGCGCCTGGTTCGGGACCAGGGGGTCGGAGGTTCAAATCCTCTCTCCCCGACCAATCTTTCTCTCGCCCATTCAATCGGTTAGGCTGCTTTGGCGACTTCAGATTCGGCCTGTTTTCTCGGTACATTCGGTACAACTGAAGGCAGATCGAATCCAACCCCACTCTTTTCAGCCCACATTCTGCGGAACGGAACGTGTTCGTTGCGAAGGGAGCGAAACTAGGAAAACTCCTGCACCAAGGGATTGGTCGCAAGGCGCGGTCGGAACGGCCAATGGAGCGGATGGCTGAAGGAACGCAAAATTTCTCGCGCCACGGCAGACAGACTTGTAAGCAAATACGAACGTTCGCTCAATCCAGACACAAATCGCCTCACTGAGTCGATTTCTGAGCCATCCGACGAAGAAATCCAGAACTTGCTCGACAAGATCACCCCGAAGCTGAATCGAGTATTGAGGACGCCAGCGAGCGTCTACCGTTTTCTTGACCTCCTCTCTTCGTCATTCGACGGAGTGTATCGTCGTGTCACTGAAGAAGGTCTCATGATTGTCAAACCCGCCGAGCAGACAGCCGTCGTGCAACATGTGCGAGAAGCTCAGAGCGATCCCGTGGTCTCTTCCGTCGAGCCTGTCACAGTCATCGCCGACGCTCTAGCAGAAGGCAATTCTGCGTCGATGGAAACCTCGGCGGCGTGATAACAGAAACAGCAGACATACGGAAAATCAGCAGGAAAACGGCAAAACGGCTGTGTCTCACGAGCGTGAAACTAGAATTGGCGTTCGACCCGCGCCTCGTCCCCTGCTGGGGGGTGAGAGTAAATGGGATGTTACGCCAGCTTTCGTGCTGCCGTCAGATCAGTCCTCTTGTATAAAGGAATCGCAGGATTCCGATAATGGTGATGAGCAGCCCCGCCAGAAAGGACATTACTCGTCGCACACGAGAGGAAATGGTCCCTCGTTCACCCCTCCCAAACAGCGCTCCCGCCATAAGAAGAAGGCCGAAGGCGACAATGACGATGTTGATGAGCGTTTCCACAGTAGGTATTTACGCCCCAATGGGGAGCAGGTCAACATCGCAGGGTCAATGCATTATGAAAGAACGCCCTGCTTCATGAGACCGAA
>JASHRE010000685.1 GCA_030037515.1 Candidatus Sulfotelmatobacter sp. | reverse complement strand
AATGGCGACTTCATCACAGCTGTTGCGCTTTCCCGCGTTCGCGGATTTGCCGGAGGATCAGATTGCGTGGTTCCTCAGCCAGGCCCGAGAGCAGAACCTTAACGCTGGCGAGATATACGCGCGCCAGGGCGATCCTGCAGATGCGATGTTCGTGGTCCTCGATGGGCAGCTTGAGGTGAAAGGTGAACTGGCCGGTGGGCTCGTGACATTTGCGATCATGCCAGGGGATGTGACCGGACTGCTGCCCTTTTCTCGAATGAAACAATTTCCGCTGACCGGACGTGCGCTCACGAGCAGCCATGTTTTGCGCTTTCCCGCAGAGCAGTTTCCCGCCCTGGTGCAGAAAATGCCGGAGCTGACCAGCCGACTGGTTGCCATACTGTCGGACAGGGTCCGCGAAGCCACCAGAATTGAACAACAGCGGGACCGGTTGGTGGGGCTCGGTAAACTTTCCGCAGGGCTTGCGCACGAGCTGAACAATCCTGCTTCTGCCGCCAAACGTGCTGCAGCGCAGCTCCGCGACACGTTGAAACGCCTGAAAGACGCCAGCCATGAACTCGGCCGGCGGGAGCTGACTCCAACGCAGAAGGCAGAGATCGAGAAATTGGAATTCTCCTTCACCGAGCGAGAGGCACCGCCACCCGATGCACTGACCGTCAGCGACCTTGAAGAGCAAATTGATTCTTTGCTGCGGAGTCGTGGGCAGGACGATCTGTGGCAGCTCGCGGCCGAGTTAGCGCAAAGAGGCATTCAGCCATCAGCCATCGAGTCTTTGTTTAAAACCCTTGACGCAGGTACCGCCCGGGCGGCGCTCGTGCGGATTGCAGCTTCCCTGGCGGTCGCCAGCCTGTTGGGGGAAATCGAGAGCAGTACTTCGCGAATCTCGGATCTGGTCCGCGCGATCAAGCAGTACACGTTCATGGACCAGGCTCCCGTTCAGAACGTCGACATCGTGAAAAGTCTGGAGACGACATTGACGATCATGAATCACAAGCTCAAACATGGAGTTGCGGTGCAACGCGATTACCAGCCTATTCCGCTGCTTGTCGACTCCTTCGGAAGCGAGCTCAACCAGGTCTGGACGAATCTGATCGACAACGCCGTTGACGCCATGAGTGGCAAAGGCCAGCTTCGAGTCCGAACCTATCGCGAGAACGGATGCGTGGTGGTTGAGATCGGTGATAACGGTCCGGGTATCTCACCGGAAATCATGGCCCATATTTTTGAGCCGTTCTTCACAACGAAGGGAGTAGGTGCGGGTACTGGTTTGGGACTCGATACAGTGCAGCGGATCGTAAGGAAACACCGCGGGAACATTCAGGTTCATTCCCAACCGGGGGATACTCGTTTTCAGGTATACCTTCCCCTTGCAGAGCACGGGAGGTAATTGACCGCGTCGTGGATGGCTGAGACTAGAGTTGTCTTTGAAGCGTGAGAATCATTTCATGTTCGAAAGTGTCCTGTGCCAGGTCACCGAATACGAACCCGCTGTACTGGAGTCTTTGATCGAGCTCGCAGTGGAAATTGCGCGCGAGGGACGCGAAGGACGACGTGTCGGCACTCTGTTCACGCTGGGCGATGAACAAGCCGTTCTGGCCAGATCGAGGTCGCTCATTCTTGATCCCCTCACCGGACATCCGGAATCGTCGCGCCATCTCAGCAATCCGAATCTTCGCGGGACCGTAAAGGAACTGGCGCAGTTGGATGGGGCGTTTGTGGTCAGCCACACGGGCTACGTTATCTCTGCTTGCCGTTACCTGGACGCTACCGCGTCGAATGTGGATGTGCCTCTCGGCCTTGGGAGCCGCCACATCGCGGCAGCTAATATCAGCGCCGTCACGAAAGCTGTGGGCATTGTGGTTTCGGAGAGTTCAGTAGTCCGGCTTTTTTGTCACGGAAGGCTAGTGGGGGAAATCATTCCTGAACTGTGGATGATCAATCGCATGGCCCAATTGCAAGGTCCGGTCAAAAGAGAAACCTTCGGGGATTTAACCGTGCTGACACCGAACGGCCGGCGCTCTTCCACCGGAAGCTGATCATTTGCCGGGGATGGCGGCTTTGCTAACTGAAGGTCACTCATTGCCAGAGCAGCATTATGGGAGAACTTAAATGTTTGAAGTGCACCAAAGTCTGATTAACCTGGCAAAGCACGGATATCTGCTCTTGTTCCTTTGGACCGCCGCGGAACAACTTGGTGCTCCTCTGCCCGCGATGCCCATCTTGATTGCTGCTGGCGTCTTGTCCACGACCGGACAACTGCACTTCGCTGCCGCTCTTCTGATCGGCATGGCGTCGTGCCTGGTAGGCGATAGCGCCTGGTATGTCATTGGAAAGAAGCGAGGTCCCGTTGCACTCCGCTTCCTTTGCAAGATGTCCATTGAACCGGAAACCTGTGTTCGGCGCAGCGCTGAGTTCATTTCGCGCAACGGCAGCGCGTCCCTCATGTTTGCGAAATTCATTCCCGGCGTCAGCACCGTCGCCGTGCCGCTGGCCGCCACTTCTGAGCTTCCTCTTTGGTCATTCATCATTGCCGACCTCGTCGGAAGCCTGCTGTACGTCGGAGCGTATCTCGCTGCCGGCCGCCTCCTCGGAGACAGCATCGACAAGATTTCTGCGGTTGCTACCTCAATCAGAAGCGCGGCATTGGTACTTGCTTTCGCCGCGGCAATCGCGATTCTCGGCTGGCGATTCTACCAGCGCCGGCGAGCGAAAAAATCGGTCAAAGGAGCTCGCATCTCGCCCCAAGAAGTTCGCGACCTTATCACCGCAGGAGAGAACCCCTACATCGTCGACCTGCGACATCCGCTCGATATGCTGGTGGATCCTCGCATGATTCCGGGCGCAACTCGCATGACGCCCGCTGAACTCTCCACGCGATACGCGGAAATTCCCCGTGATCGCGAAATTATCTTGTATTGCACCTGACCAAACGAAGCGTCGAGCGCCAGTTTGGCGCTCAAACTGATGGCAAAGGGCATCACCCGCGTGCGGCCGCTTTTGGGTGGTTTCAACGAATGGAAGAGCCTCGGTTATCCACTCGAAGAAGCGATTGAAAAAATCGGCTGGCACTCCGCCGCCATGCCAGCCTGATCGCCCAAAAATGGCGTGAAAATTGCTTGAGCAGTCGCAACCTGGTTGTCTTAATCAATGGCCGTCACCGAAGTCACCGTATCCTAGAATAAAACTAAACCGAGAGGAAATTAAATGGTGGCCCAGACCATTGAACCTATCGCCGGTCATCGTGCTCCTGGCCGTGCGCGGTTCAAGAACACACAAATGAACCCTCCGGGCAGGTTGCGGAATCAACAACAACAGGCTCGATCTAGCGCCCCGTGGGGTGTCGGCCGCGAGCTTTTCCTGCCGCGACCTATACAGGTAGTTTTTTCTGAGCATCCAAAGGATGCTTTTATCATTGGGACTGGCACAATGAACCAGGGAAGGAAAGGGTAAAAACCGAAAGGGGTGCGAGTAATGGCGACAAAAGTTCAGGCATTGCCGAAGCGGCCGTCGGTCCGTGCGTGGAGCAAGCTCCGGTCACACTATAAGACGGTTTCGCGGTTGCATCTGCGGCAACTTTTTGCGGAAGATCCGACCCGCGGCCAGCGCATGACCGCCGAAGCCCTCGGGCTGTACCTGGATTACTCGAAGAACCGCGTCACCGCCGAAACCTTGAACCTCCTGCTCCAACTCGCGGAGGAATCGGGTCTGCGGGCGAAGATTGATGCCATGTTCAGCGGAGAAAAGATCAATATCACCGAGAACCGGGCCGTGCTGCACATCGCTCTTCGGGCTCCGAAAGGCACGAAAATCCAGGTGGACGGCAAAGACGTTGTTCCTGAGGTTCATGCGGTGCTCGACAAGATGGCTGATTTTTCGAATCGCGTCCGCAGCGGGTCATGGAAGGGGCACAGCGGCAAGCGCATTCGCAACGTGACCAACATCGGCATCGGCGGCTCCGATCTCGGACCGGTGATGGCTTATGAGGCCCTCCGGCACTACTCGGATCGAAGTATGTCATTCCGTTTTGTCTCCAATGTCGATGGCACGGACTTCGCCGAA
>JASHRE010000684.1 GCA_030037515.1 Candidatus Sulfotelmatobacter sp. | reverse complement strand
GCCAACAACTATGTAAGCTAGACTCAAGCGGCCAATCTCGGGTTCGCGCTTAAGAGCCCGGGCTGCGCGGCGATAACCGCTGATCAGAACAAGCACAATTAGGCACACGCCGACCCAGCCCAGGTTTAAGTAGGTTTCTATATAACCGTTGTGCGCTTCGTTGAGAGTTTCAGGGTGCCAATAGTTTGGCAGGCTGCGCCCAAATTTTTCCACGTCGGGTCCCGTCCAGAAACTTTCGAATCCGGCGCCAAGCAGCGGGTTGGGCGCTACGGAAATCAGAGCCGCCCAGATTTCCGTTCGCCCCGAAAGATTCGACTCTCTGCCCAGAGCATGCGCGACGTCTCCCTCGCCGCCAAGAAGGAAAGCAGCTCCTCCAATAAGAAGGATCATCAAACAGAGACCGTGTATTCGGGCAGGCCCCCGACGCCTGATGGCGCGCAGATGTGTCGCGAGGATGAGTCCACCGCCGAGGACAAAACATGCAATACCGGTTGAGCAGTCAGCCAGACCAAACAGTGCGATGCCGAACGCGAGCAGAGTGGCTTGCGCCAACAAATTCTGACCGCGGCTGGGTTGCCTCTTGGTGTGCAGGAGCCTGAGAATTTCCCACAAGGCCCCCAGCGATATTACCAGTACCGTGATGCCCAGTATGTTCTTGTGCATGGTCACGCCGATGTTCATCGGCACCCCGTCGGGAGTGTAAGCCCGGCCTAGGTTCCCGTAATATTTGATGAGCAACACCGAAGCGGGCAACAGAAGGAAGCCGACGCGAGAGAATATGCGCCGAAGCGCGGCGACTGGCTGCCTATCTGTAACGATGATCAAGACCATCGCCAGGTCGCCAATGGCCTTAATCCAGCGCTTGAATGCAACCTCGGGATGGTATGACCAACTGACACTAACAAGGCAGTAGAAGAAGTAAATCAGTAGGGGCCGATTGGCAGTGAGAAAAGTAAGCGCCCGCCTGCCCCGCCTAATGAGGACAACTGCGGCTGCGGCTAAAAGAAGCCCAAAAACAAGTGCGTCAAGCGGACTACCATCGAGCGGCGCGGTAGTTCCGGCTGGTGGGGAGACCCCTAGCCAAACTGATACCGGCCTTGATCCAATGATCCATAAATACGCGACCGGCAGCCAGAGAGCTTTAGAGGTGTGGACGGACTCGTCCCGTCCGAGGTAGAAGAGTCCAGCGATCGCACAGGCACAAACCAAACTGGCAAGTGAAGGGCTCACTTTATCGAATCCTTCGGGGGTCAGGCGGCTTCGAGCGTGATCTGGTTTTCAGAAGCTCATAGAGTGAGGGCGCCCTGCAAGGGATGGACCGCCCCTTACCAAGCGGGCTGGAGTCGTCCCTCCCCTCTACGCTGGACGCAGGTTTCCGTGAACGCCGTTCGAACGAAATCATTGTCCAAGGCGGGCGAAGGTGGTCCGCCAGCGCAAAAGGGGTTGGGAGTGGCACCGATGCCAGCTGCCTGGGGCGACGGGGCCGCAAAGCCGGTGCGAAGGAACTTGCCCCAGAGGAATTTCGCCCGCCACTAGCCGCTGCCTTAGCCAACACCGACCTCTCCGCCATGGTGAATCAACTTAATGCTTCAGGACCCATAATGGGCCGAACTACCATCACGATGGGTTGTCCGGGAAGGTTGTAACGTGCTTTTTCGAGCACCTCGAATTTGGTTTCGACGATTCGAAGCATAGCTGCTGGTCTAGGCTTGTCCTTACCGTTCGGGCTGTCACCGCTCGAGGCAAAAAGCCTCACTACCAACACTCCATTATGTTTCAGGTACGCGGAGTACCGGTCCAGGGTCTCCTTCACCCTGCCCAGCGGAACATGGTAGAGCGACTCGCGAAACAGGATGACGTCGTACTGGCTGGGAGGGACGTAGGTCAGGAAATCCGAGCATGCAAAGCTGTTCTTATCTCCTCGCCCGCACTCCTGACTACGCCGGCGTGCTTTCGCCAACGCCGCTTCCGAAATATCCACTCCGAGATAGCTGCGATAGTGCCCGGCCATTTCCGTCCCCGTATTCCCAGAACCGCAACCGATATCGAGTATCGCAGCGTTCTTCGTGTATCTTTCCAAATGCGGGTACACGCAGTCTCCCACTGTGTTATAGGCGAAGGTCCATTTTTCTTGGGAGTATTCTTTGTCCCAAAAGCGTTTCTTGACACTCGAGGGGCCGTAGCTCAACAGAAACCCACGCACAAACCGCGCGGTTCTATCCACAATGTACATGTCGATTGGTTCTGTTCCCAGGTGTCGAGGATGCGAAGCTAGCGTTGCTTCGGTTGCGGTTCAAGCTGCCGCGGGTGATTCCAATAACGGGCAAACATCGATCGCAGGCGCTGCATCTGTTCGTGCCGGGCAAAAGCCACAACTTCCGATGCGACCGGTATCTTGACGCCACGAATTGCCGACCAGGCATAGCCTGATCCCAGGGCAAGGCCGCCAACGATGAAGGGAGGTCGCTTCATCTGATAAACCGATCGGAACAGTTCCCACAGAGGATGGTTGCCGACCGAGTAATCTTTTGCGCCATATTTGAACCTGGCCTTGAGCCCAGCTTGCGAGGCAGTTCCCATCAGACGGTGATGCAGGCAGACCCTTTCTGGAAAGGTTCGCGTCTGCCATCCTTTCATTCTGGCGGATAAGACCGCGACATGGTCGACACAACCGCTCTTGAGGGGAGCATATCCGCCAATAGCTTCAAAACATTCACGCTTAAAAAGTTGGCAGCCGCCCCACACATTCTCGATATTCTGAACGCGGTAATCGTATTGATAGTCCCCCTCGCGGAAAGGTGCTCCCGCCAGCCCGAGCTTGGGATTCTGAGACATTTTTCCGATCAGGAACTCGAAATGGTCCGGCTCGAACGACACGTCGGCATCGAGATTCCCAACGATGTCGAAATCCAAGCCCTTTACGCGTTCATAGCCAGCATTGAACGCATACACTTTACCGGCAAAGTGCCTCTCGGCACGTTCGGGCATGCGAACCAAGTCGATCCAGCGATTGTTGGCGACGTACTCACAAACAATTTCGTCGGTTCGGTCGGTTGAACCGTCACTGACGACCACCCACCTCAGCGGTCGAAGCGTCTGCTGAATCATGGACCTGAGTGTCAGCTCAATAAATTGAGCTTCGTTTCTGGCCGGCGTGATGAGAACGTATTTGGATAGCATGTTCATAAGTCCCATGAGCAAGCGCAAAGCCGTGATTGGCCGTCAGCTGACAACCACGGGCTCTGCTGTCAACTGGGCAGTCTTGCCACGGACTGCCCTGTGAACGCGAGAATCTCTTCCACAACGCGGGCTTGCTCCTCATGAGTAAGTTGTGGAAACATCGGAAGAGAAACGATTTCCCCGGCAACCTTTTCCGTGACAGGGAAATCACCCACGCGGTAGTGCATCGATGCGTAGGCTTTTTGCAGGTGCAGCGGGATGGGATAATGGATGCCGGTGCCGATACCCGCGTTCTTTAGGTGGCTCATAAGTCCTTCGCGGTTGTCGCAGCGGACGACGTAAAGATGATAGATAGCTTTCGACCACGACGGCTCGTAAGGTGGAGTCACGCCGGCGTCAGCGGCGCTGAGAAGGCGATTGTATTCGGCAGCACGCTCGCGGCGCAGCGTATTCCACTTGGACAAATAACGTAACTTGACGTGCAACAACCCGGCTTGGATCGAGTCGATCCGACCGTTATAGCCTTCAATATCGTGATGATACTTTTTGGCCTGCCCGTGGTCGCGGAGCATCTTGATCTTGGCCGCGATTCCTTCGCCGTTGGTCGTTGCGGCACCGGCCTCACCACAAGCTCCCAAGTTCTTGCCGGGATAGAAGCTGAACGCCGCGGCCCGGCCGATTGACCCGGCCTTCAACCATCGATTCTGCCTGGGGGAGAAATATTCAGCTCCGTGGGCCTGGCAGGCGTCTTCAATCACGATCAGATTGAAGCGCTGCGCCAGTTCGACGATCGCGTCCATGTCCGCCATCTGCCCATAGAGATGTACGGGAACAACCGCCGCAACCGGGCGATTGCTACGAAGGCTGACCAGCTGCCCCGAAGCATTTTTCTTGCAGTTGCTCTCCAGATATTCCCCAAGCTTTTTGGGGTCCATGTTATAGCTGCGTTCATCGATATCGACGAATTCCGGAATCGCGCCAACTTGAGAAATAGCCTCGCTGGTCGCGATGAAGGTATGAGGCGCAGTGAGCACAACGGCCCCTGGATGCACGCCGCATGCGGCTAATGCAAAACGCAAAGCGTCGGTTCCACTGCTGACACCGACGGCATAACGGACATCGCAAAAGTCCGCAAAGGCCCTTTCAAATTCCTCGACCATGGGACCGCCGATAAATCCGGCGTTGTGCAGAGCTCTACGAAAGACCTCGGTCAGCTCCCGTTCCAGCTCAACGTGCGGTGTAACCAAATCGAGAAAAGGAATACGAGAATGACTGCTCACTTTGTGACTTCCTCGGTCTTTTCAACATAGCGCAGAAACCTTGCTGGGTTCCCCGCTACGATGCTGTTGGGAGCCACGTCTTTGGTGACAACGCTGCCGGCTCCAACGATGGCGTGCTCGCCGACCGTGACATTGGAAAGGATCGTGCTGCCAGAGCCGATCGAGGCTCCTTTCCTTATGAAGGTGCGCTCAACCTTCCAATCAGCCTCGGTCTGCAAATGTCCATCGCCCGTTGTGGCTCGCGGATAACTGTCATTGATGAAGGTGACTCCATGACCGATGAACACGTTATCTTCGATCAATACGCCCTCGCAGATGAAAGTATGACTTGAGATCTTGCAACGTCTGCCGACGGTGGCGTTTTTCTGGATTTCAACGAAGGCGCCGATGGTTGTTTCGTCACCCACTTCGCATCCGTAGAGATTGATGAACTTGGAGAACCTGACATCACGACCAAGCGTCACGTCATCGGCGATACAAACAAGCGGGTTCATAACTCACAAAGGAATGTGGGGAGAGGAGAACAGGTGGAGAATTAATCGGCACTTATAGCGCAGCGTTGCAAATCTTGTGCCAGGGAGACTTTAAACTCGAGGTGGGCTCCACAGCCGAATGACAGGACCATTGCAACCAACTCTCCGGATGCACCAGGGGTCTCGAATCGAAGCGCCGTCGAACTGCATGACGCAGAGCGAATGTGCAGGACCGAACCTTGGGGTCACAGATAAACTAAAGATCCGCGCTGGCGGAGGGACTCAGATGCAGCTTCGAGCATCTTCACCACTCGCAAGCCAGCCCGCCCGTCATTGATGGGATTTTCATTGTTCGTAATGCAATCGACGAAGTATTCCAGCTCACGCTGGAGGGCTTCCACTTGTTCGATCTGAGGTGCCCACATGTCGCCGGACCGGTAATTGACGAGGAGGTTATAAACTCCTTCACGGCTGGTAACGGTGACGCCCTTGTCATAGATCTTGATTTTCTCGTCAGCTTCCAGATCATTCCACACCAGCATCTTCTTTTCGCCGCCGATCAAAGTGTTTCGAACCTTGACGGGCGAAAGCCAGTTCACATTCAAGTGGGCGATGACTTTCCGTGGAAAATACAGGGTCAGAAAGGCCACGTCTTCGTATCCGTTCAGATGGGTTTGCCCGGTGGCAACGACCGCCTCCGGCCTCTCTTGGATGAGGTAGTCCATGATGGAAAGGTCATGCGGGGCCAGGTCCCAGACCACATTCACATCGTGTTGGAACAATCCGAGATTCACTCGTGTCGAGTCATAGTAGTACAGCGTGCCCAACGCATTTTCGTTCAACAATTGTCGGATCTTGCGGACGGCTCCGGTAAACAAGAAAGTATGGTCGACCATCACTTTCAGGTTTTTTCTTGCGGCGAGTTCGATCAACTCTTCGGCTTGCGCCGCATTGCTGGTGAACGGCTTTTCAACAAAAATGTCCTTCCCGTTCTCGAGCGCAGCTTTGGCCAGTTCGTAGTGCGTCCACACCGGGGTGATGACAGCGACCGCATCGACTTCGGTGGAACGCATGAGTTCGAAAGGATCACCCGTGACCTGCACCTGGGGATAGGCTTTTTGAACCCGTTGTATGGACGAAGGACTCTTATCGCAAATCGCTACGACGTCCGTGTTTTTCAGTTGTTTGAGATTGCGGACAACATTTGGACCCCAATATCCGTACCCGATGACTCCGAATTTGACCAGATCAGGCGCTGTCTTTTGGGTTGCGTGGGGATCAGGATCAGCGAGGTAGGTGACCATCTTTACGTCCTTTCGAGCGGAGGGAAGGTGGGAGCGGAGGGGGAGGAACTTCGACAAGTCAGTGCGCGCCCTCACCCAGGAAAACGGCGCCCGGCGTGCGAAGCAAAATCTGGAGATCTAACCAGGGTGTCCACGAGCGCGCATATCGCAGGTCGAGACGAACCATTTCGTCAAACGTGACCCGGCTGCGCGCACTGACTTGCCATAGACCGGTGATTCCCGGTTTGGCTTCGAGCAATCGGCTTCGATGCCACAGATCGTAAGCTTCGACTTCATAGGGCACAGGCGGGCGCGGACCGACGAGCGACATTTCGCCTTTCAATACGTTGATAAACTGTGGCAGTTCATCCAAACTCGTTCTGCGCAGGAATGAGCCGACCTTGGTAATTCTTGGGTCTTGGGTCAGTTTGAACACGCCCTGGCGGCTTGCATCGGAGGGCTGTCGCGCCGCTTTTCCCGCAATCATCTGCTGAACATAGGTTTTGTGAATGCCAGGATTGTTTCCCACATACATGGAGCGAAACTTGAGAAAGACAAAGGGGTGGCCGTGTTGGCCGACGCGGTGCTGGCGAAAGAAGACAGGTCCTTTCGATGTGGCTTTGATGGCTATGGCGATCATGACAAACAGCGGAAAGGCACAGATCAGCGCCACGACGCTTCCGACGATATCAATCCCCCGCTTTAGGGCTCCAGGAACGCGTTTTCTTTCTGACTGGCGGGAAAGATCGGGGTAGAACACCGGGTCGCTCGGTTTGGGCGACTCCAGCTCCCAGTCCTCTGGAAAGACGTGAAAGGACACACTCACGCGATTGAATTGTTCGCTGCTGAGACGATCCCGGAGCAGGTCGCTAACCCGCGAGATGATGGCGCTCACGGTGGTCGTGCGATCTTCCATCGCGATTTCGGTGAACATGACCCCAATCACGCGGTCCGCCTTGTACCAGCCTGCGACGTCGGTTGCCCGCGTACAGAGAGAGATTGCGCCCACCAGCCGGCTGAGGCTCTTGCCCGTGGCCTGGGAGGACGGATGATCTCCCATATCGAGAAGCATCAGTACAAACGGTTTACGCGACCGCTCGGTTCGCCGGCGTTCCAGCGCAATGACGCGCTCAAACGCATCCTGATTCAGGATTTCACGGTCATAAGTTGGGTCATTTCCTGGGAAGGGGCCAACACTTCGACTGCCAAGTGATCGTCCAACATTCACGACTTCTACTCCTGATGGTTTGCTTCGGTCGATGGAGAGCGGGCTAGGGACGGAGCGGCTGAGTCGGTAGCCTACGGGAGATGGAGCGATTCGGTTGTGTGGGACGATATGGGGGAGGCGGGTTTCGTCCCGTAAGAATAGTGATAGTAACTCCTGTAATTCGATTCGTCGGCGCCGTTCAACACGACTCCGAGAAGGTCGGACTCTTTCACGAGATCCAAAGCGCGCTGCAACTGATCTTTCTCGGTTTTTCCCACGCGAGCAACCAGCAGAGTGCCCTCAGTGACTCGCGCCCAAACAGTGGTGTCGGCAAGGGGAAGCAAAGGCGGTGAGTCCACGATAATCCAGTCGAACAAATTTCCGATCAGCGACATCAACCGCGACAGATTTCCTGATTGCATCAGCTCAAGGGGATTCGTGGGAGGAGTCCCGGCCGGCATCATCCAAAAGTCAAAATCGGCAAGCCGGTAGATGTTGGAGACGGAATCGTGATTCCCCTGCAGCCACTCGCCCAGCCCAGCCAGTCGGCCCAGACCGAACTGCCCCGCGAGCACCGGACGGCGCAGGTCGCCTTCGATGACCAGCACTCGATGCTTGCGGCGGGCCAGCACGCCTGCCAAGTTCGCGGTCACAAGGCTCTTGCCTTCCTCTGCAATCGAACTGGTGATCAGCACTTTCTTCAGTGGGCGATTCTGCTGCATCTGCCGCAGACGCACAGACAGAAAACGAAACTTCTCCGCCGCAAGGCTATCCGGCTCCGTGAAAAATACCAGTCGGCTATCCGGCGCAACCGATACGTTCAGCGACGGGAATTCCGACTCCGGCCTGCTGACAGCTGCCTCGGCCGATTCTGCCGAGGGCACGGGTTGGAGGGCGGGCACTTCCGGCAGTTTGATCTCTGCCGCCTCCAGTTCTTTCGATGTTTCCCCGGGTTCTGACTCGAACACCCCGGTCACCATGGAAGCCAGATCGGTATATTCCACTCCCGACTGTTCCGTGCCGGCTCGCTGCAGTGCATCAAATAAACGGCTCATGTTTGCCTGCCGGCTAGCGTCCGGAAATCGCCGTCATCCGATTGGGCCTCCCGCAGACACGCATACAGGTCGAGCAAAGTTCGCGCCGCGCGTTGCACTTCTTGGGAACGTTCCTTTTCGGATTCGTCGTGGGGAGGACGTCGTACCACATCGAGCCGGAAATCCTTGGCGACTTCCTCGATGATTTCCGGGGTGACGGAGGGGGACTGTTTGGCGTAGGCGTTAATCAGCCCGTTTTCGCAGAGAGTATTGATGAGCCGAGGATACCCGCGCGAGTTTCGGTGGACTTCCAGAATTGTCTCGATGGGGAAAATCGTATCCGGTTGTTCACTTCCCGCCAGCTGCAAGCGACGATGAATGTACCCGCCTACCTCCTCCAGTTCGAGTGGGCCAAGGCTGGATCGCAAGGCAATTCGCTGTTTCAGCTGCCGGAGATTATCGGCGTCCAGTTTCTCGTCGAGTTCGGGCTGACCGATGAGCAGAATCTGCAGCAACTTCACCTGTGGCGTCTCGAGATTGGTCAGCAGCCGAACCTCTTCCAACACGTCGGGGGAAAGATGGTGGGCTTCATCGACGATCAAGACTGTAGTCAGATCGTGCTGGCCGCGAGAAATGACGTAACTGCCCAGATCCAGTAGAAGCTCACTTTTTGATTTTCCCGAAGTGGGCAGACGGAAGTCCCCGGCGATGTACTGCAGAAATTCCATCGGAGACAGCCGCGAATTGAACACGTAGGCATACGCCATGTCGGGGCGGCGCAGGATCTGGAGCAGACAGCGCACCAGAAGCGTCTTCCCCGTGCCCACTTCGCCGGTCAAAACCACGAATCCTTTGCGCCGACGCACGCCATAGTAGAGCGAAGCCAAAGCCTCGTTGTGTCTCTTGGTCGAGTACAAGAACGCAGGGTCGGGGGTAATCTCGAATGGATTTCGCTTCAGCTTGTAAAAGGCTTTGTACATTCTCAGCAAAGACTAACCGCGCAAGTAGGTAAAAGCAGTTCCGATAAGTATCGCGACAAGCACAACCGAGGCCGTGGCGCATGCGATCCAGATGCGGCGGGTCTCCGCCTCCCGGTCGGAAGGATTCATGATCGTGGGAATCTCGGAAACGATCGCGGGCGGTAACAATTTCTTGAGCTCCTTCTCATCATGAATGCGGGGGTCCAGCATTTCAAATGCAGCGGCCACCAAGATCCCGAGCATAAGTCCCAAGCCGAGACCAATTCCACAGAACTTCAGCCGATTCGGAAACGTCGGCTTCTGAGGAAAGCTGGGAGGGTCGATGATGCGAAAGCGTTCGCCCTGCTGCAACAGCTCCATGCTGGTGGCCATGGCCGACTCGTTCTTTTTTTTGAGCAGGTCATCGTAGTTTGCTTTCGATTGGTCGTAGCCACGGGTCAAGTCGGCCAATTGCTGCTCGCGAATCGGCTCCTCATTAAGTCGCGCTTGGTAGCTCTCAATCTTGATTTTCAGCGCGGCGACGGAATGCTCCCGATTCCTAATCTCCAGCTGATTCGAGCGCAGTTGACTTTGCACTTGGAGCAACATCGAGGCCTGGGTTGGATCGCCATCGACCGGGAGAGCGTTCTGCTCAGACGTGTCGGCAGCGGAATTCGTTTTCAGACTCTTCATCAACCGATCTCGCTGCTTTTCCGTTTCCGCGATTTGTTCCTTCAGCTTGCGAACATCGGGGTGACGATCGGTGTAGCTGGAGCTAAGATCGGCCAATTGTGCCCTGAGCTTATCCAACTCCTGATCCAGGGCCTGCAGTCCCACCGTGCCGCCTCCTTCCGCCCTGGCCGAGGGTTCGAGACTGCGGTATTCGTCGGTCAGGGTCTGTAAGTAAACATGCTGTTGCCGGGCCGCATTCAGTGCGTCTTCTTCGCTCTGTAACTGAGACTGAAGCCCGCTTAGGATTTGCAAATTGCTGGCTAGCTGTCCGGGCATTTCTCCTACGTGTTGCGCTTTGAACACACGAATCTTCTCTTCCTGACCGGCGAGGTTTTCTCTTGCCCCTTCCAACTGAGTTTCGAGGAACCTGGTTGTGTCTTCTGATTGCTGCTGCCGCACCTCCAAATTCTCGTTAATAAACAGGTTGGTAAGTGCGCCGGTGACCCTCTGTGCAATGTGGGGATCACGGGATGTGTAGTAGACATTGAACGCAGTGATCTGGTCGCTGCGGGCGTCGCGCACCAGTTCGATGTCGGTATCATTGCGCATGCGTTCCACTTTCTCGTCGGCCGACCGATCGGCGTGGGGAAGGGAATAAAGGTTGTATTGCTGAATGATATGCAGAAGTCGCGTACGGCTCAGAATCTGCTGGGTGATACTCTGCATTCGGGCCTGCAAATCGTCCGTGACATTCGGGGTTACATAGTCTTTGGGCATCGTCGGCTGTTCGACAAGGATCAGCGTTCCGGACTGATAGCGTGGGGGCAGCACCCAGCTCACGGCCCAGACGGCTACCCATCCGATGAAGACCGAAATGAGGAAGTGCAGGTGTCGGCGCCGCACGATTCCCCAGTATTTTGGAAGGTCGAGGCCTTCAGAGCTTGGTTCTTCGAGTTCGTCAACCATAGCTATCTTCCAAGAGCTCTGCCAAAGCGGTAGGTTAGAGAAACGAATTCTCGATTCGTGTTTGGCGTCAAGGCCAGGATAGGAACACCGCTGTAGTCCTGGCGCAGCCGCATATATCCCAGCCGCAGAGCCAACTGCTGCCCAAATTGCTGTTGCAGGGACGCGGTCCCGCTGATTGAATGTCCGCTGAATAGGCCTAGCGACGAGGCGTTGAAATCACCCAGAATGTCATTCTGCATATATCCGCCAGAAATAGATGCGCTGAGGTGTTTCGTGAGTTGTTGACGAATGAATACAGTGTCGCTATCCAGCTTGACCGCGGCCCCCAGACCCGGGCTGCAGGAGATTAGATGAACGTAGCTGACCGCCACAAAAGTCAAATGACCCAGCCAGCTGAGGCTGGCCCCGCCAGCCGGGGCCCACTGCTTCAGAGGAAGCTGAGTTGACGGCTGCATCGTATCCGAATACTGAGGGCCCCCGAAGAAAGACAGTGTCAGATCCTTCGCTGGGTAAACGGCGTAGAACGGCAGCGCTGCGTGGGTTTGAGTTTCCGAGAATCCTAGCGTCGGGTAAGCGAGAAGCCGTTGGTACTGGTAGGCGACCCCGAAGTATTGCCGGCGGGACAGGCGATGGGCCCAGAACCCGAGGCCCGACTGCGAGCTGGAGTCGAAAAGTCCGGGAACCTGGCGTGTATTGGGGTAATGCAGGTTCGTGAACGTGCCGCTTGCCCCAATCATATCGTTCAGCTCGAACTGATAGGTGAGTTCCACATAACCCGCATTGCTCAACTGATTGGCAACGGGGGCAATGACCGAGAAATTGGGTAATTCCGGCCCGGCGTTCACGAGCCCTGCATTTTCGGAAAAGGGTTGGTTGAAGACGTCGGAAGTTTTCTGAAACGTGTCGCTCGCGTTAAACGTTAGGTGTGGGCTGAGAAGGTAAGCGAACCGAATGGAAGCATTTTGGTCTGCTTGGTCCAGAGTGCTAAAACGCTGGTAGAGGGTGAATCCCGGCGCGTAAGTCAAGGCCAGTTGTTCCCTCGCCGTCGTTTGATTCATCGCGATAAAGGGGGCGACGGAATAGCTCACGTCGCTCAACGGCATGGGCCCCACTGATCCGAGTGCGTTGTCGCTGTATGCAGTCATAAAGGCGAGTCCACCGCGCAGATAATTCGAGCGCTCCTGAGGCGTCAACAGGACTGGATGGGCTGGACCGCTCACCGGTGGCGGCGTGATCATCCGTTCGGCAGTGATGTCCGCGCCAGTGTCCGGAGCCGCCGCCTGGGTATCCGGCGGCGGAGTGCTGTCTTCGATTTGACCCCAAACGGGAGCGGCCATCAGAAAGAGCAACCCGAAGCAAATTCGTGCGCGGCGCTTCATGGTTTCAACCGCGATCTCAAGGAACGATGATCGTGTCTCGCGGCTGCAGCACGATGTTCTGAGCCGTGTTTTGACCCTTCACGACTTCTTTGTAATTGAACAGAAGCCGCGCCTCGGTTCCGTCAGCATTCCGTCGCAAGACATAAATCGACTTCTGTTTTGCAAAATCGCGGAAGCCTCCCGCCAGGGCTATTGCATCCAGCACGGTTGCCGACCCGACTAGTGGATATGTGCCGGGCTTGGTTACCATTCCTAAGATGTTGAACTTTTCGCTGTTGATCTGCTGAACGATAACCGTGACTTCCGGCTCTTCGATAAAGCTTTTTAAGCGGGTGGCGATGTTTTGCTCGAGATTGAGCGGGGTCTCGCCGGCGGCCTGGATCTCTCCCACCAGCGGCAGCGAGATTTTTCCGTCCGATCGGACGGGAATCGAGCGCGAGATGTCCGGTTCCTTCCAGACGTTGATCGCCAACACATCGTTCTTGCCGATGATGAAGGTGTCATCGTGCGCCGGCGTCGGCGCTTTTGCGGTGTGAACGTCGGCCGTGTTAACCCGATCAGAAACTACAGATGCCTTCCCCGAATCCGACTGCGCCCACATGAAGCTGGAAACCACGGCACAAGTTATGGCCACAGTTCCGTATCTGCAAATCGTATTAATTCTTCTTGTCATGACTGTTCCCCGAAGACATCGGCATTTCCATCCCAGACGAAAGCTCCTTGCCGTTGCCGTGGCCCAGAACTCGGAACCCCAGAAACGAAGATGTGCCGTGCTCGGAAGGGTTGATGTCGTATTGGTCGATCTTGTACAGCATCGAGCGATAGCTTACTTGCAGCAGCTTTGCAGCGGCTTTTCGATTCCAGCGAGTCTTCTCGAGTGCGGCGGCGATCGCATTCTTTTCGGTTTCCGACTTTAGGCTCTGAATTAGAGACTTCAAAGACCGCGGAACCGAGTCTGATCCTCTGGCCCCGAAATCACGACCCCAAGAGGGAGATTCCGCCGATTCGAGCGTGCCGCTTGCCGCCGTTTCAAGCCAGCCAACCGCAAGCTGCTGATCGCCGGTAATCAGGTAACACTTCACGAAGCTCTCTAACTCCTGCAAATTTCCCGGCCAGGAGTGCTTCGAGCATGCGTCCAGCACCTGGGGCGTAAATCCACGCGGATCGAGGCCATAATGTTGCGCAAACTTGTGCATGGCGTACTGCAAAAGAAGCTTGATCTCTTCTTTGCGCTGCCGTAAGGGCGGAACTTGGACGGTGAATGCACTCAGGCGGTAATAGAGATCCTCTCGGAGACGATTCTCCGCCAGTGCTCGCGCGAGTTTTGAACTGCTGGAAACGAGAAGTTGAACATCGACCTCTCCGCTGCGATTTTTTCCGGGGCAAGCGAGTTGGTGATCTTGCAGCACGTGTAGCAATCGCGACTGCAAAGGCAACGGCATTTCGGTGATCTCTTCCAACAGGAGAGTGCCCTTTTCTCCCGTCG
>JASHRE010000683.1 GCA_030037515.1 Candidatus Sulfotelmatobacter sp. | reverse complement strand
TCCGGCGTCCGGCACGGTCACCGACATCAACGGCGATCTGGCGACGTCCCCGGAAAAGGTGAATCAAGATCCGCACGGCTCGTGGATGCTAAAGATCACGCTGAAAAATCCAAGCGAGATCGATGCCCTGCTTTCCGCCGCGGACTATGAGAAATTCGTCGCGGAGGAAGGTGGGCATTGAGAACTTCGAACTCCGACCCTGGAATCCCGGCTTTGGCTCGGTTTTAGAAGTCCGAGGTCTACGGTCTGAGGTCCGGCATCTGAGGTCTGGCTGTTAGCTACCAAAGAATGAAAGCTGCGTTCCTTCCCCGACGCTGCTGGCGTTCCAAAATCCAACAGGCATCGAGCTACATCTATATATTTTCCTATGCGCTATTTGCCTAAATCTCCTGCCGACCGTGAAGCCATGCTCAAGGCCATCGGACTGCGGTCGGTTGATGATCTTTTCGCTGCGATACCGCCCGAGTACCGGCTGAACCGTGATCTCGATATCCCGCGCCAGATGGCGGAATCGGAGATTGTCGATTGGTTTCGCCAGCGTTCTCGCGAGAACGGTGACGGCTACACCAGCTTCCTGGGCGCGGGTGCGTACCTGCACTATCGTCCCGTCATCGTCGATTCGCTGATTTCGCGCGGTGAATTCTTGACCGCCTATACGCCCTACCAGGCTGAGATCTCGCAAGGCACGCTGCAGGCGATTTTCGAATTCCAGACGATGATCTGCGAACTGACCGGCATGGAAGTCGCGAACGCCTCCATGTACGACGGTTCGACGGCCGCTGCCGAAGCGGTGATGATGGCAGTGCGCCTGACTGGACGGCGATCGGTAGCGGTGGTGCGCAGTCTGCATCCGGAGTATCTCGAAGTGCTCGCCACGTATGCCACGCACCAGGGTATGCCCTTGTCGCTGGTGCAATTTCGCGACGATGGGCGGGTCGACCTCAAGAAACTCGAGAGCCTAGTCTCTCCGGAGACAGCGTGCGTGCTGATCCAATCGCCGAATTTCTTCGGCACAGTCGAAGATGTCGATGCGATTGCACAGATCGCACACAAGCATGGCGCGATGCTCGTGGTTTCGATTGCGGAGGCTGTTTCGCTGGGAATTGTGGAGCCGCCGCGCCGGGCGGACATCATCGCCATGGAAGCGCAATCGTTCGGCGTGCCGCTGGGATTCGGCGGTCCCTACTGTGGCGTGATCGCCACGCGCGAAAAAAACGTTCGCCAAATGCCCGGCCGGTTGGCCGGACAAACGGTCGACAAGCAAGGCAAGCGCGGATTCGTGCTGACGCTGGCCACCCGCGAGCAGCACATTCGACGCGAGAAAGCGACTTCGAATATCTGCACCAATCAGGCGTTGGTCGCGCTGATGGTCAACATCTTCATGACCGTGTACGGCAAAGTCGGATTGAAAGAACTCGCGAAACAGAATCTGGCGAAGGCGGCTTACGCGGCGTCGACATTTGCGAAACACGGAGAGATCCTGTTCGGCGCGGCTCCGCGATTCAATGAGTTCGTCGTCCGTACAAGTGAAGATCCCAAAGCCATCAACGGGCGTTTGCTCGGACATAAGATCGTCGGCGGATTGCCGTTGGCCAAGTTTTATCCGGAGCTCGGAAACGCCGCGCTCTGGTGTTGCACGGAAATGACCACGAGGTCGGCGATCGATACAGCTGCGGGTCTGATCGCCGAAAGTGAACGGTCGGTGCGATCGGCGAAAGAAGAACTGGAAGAGTTCGCACGATAAGCCATGGCTTGTTTTCGGAAGGGCCGATCGGACACAGGAATCCTTGCCCTGCTTGCGAGGGAAATGGCAAATGCGCCGGCTGCGATGGAACCGGCATTAACACGCCCCCGAAACCGAAATGCAACGGCTGCCAGGGGTTCTCGAATTTGCTGGCGGTGTCAGGGCGGCGGCCGAGCCTTTCCGGCAGCGCCGCCAATTCAAGATTCAGGACTCGATAAATTATGAGGCATCCGACTCCCAAAGCCACGCGCCACGTTAATCAGAATGAAGGATTGATTTTCGAGAAATCTTCGCCGGGAAAAGCCGCGTGGAAGTTGCCCCCCCTCGACGTGCCTGAGATCGACACGAAGGCGCTTTTAGGGTCATGCGAAAGAAAAGATCTCGGCCACATGCCCGAGGTCAGCGAAATCGAAATCATACGGCACTTCACGCGTCTGTCTACGTGGAATTATGCCATCGACCTCGGCATGTATCCGCTAGGCTCGTGCACGATGAAATACAATCCGCGCGTGAACGAAGCTGCGGCTCGGGTGGAAGGAATTGCCAACGCTCATCCTTATCAGCCGGAGAGGATTTCGCAAGGTGCGCTGCGGATCATAAAAACACTTAGCGAATTTCTGATCGAAATCACCGGCCTCGATGCCATTACGCTGCAGCCCGCCGCCGGCGCCCACGGCGAATTGACTGGCCTATTGCTGATTCGCGCGCATCATCAAGCCGAAGGCAAACCGCGGAAGAAAATTCTGATCCCGGATTCGGCGCATGGAACGAATCCGGCGACCGCCGCGATGGTGGGCTATGCGGTTGAAAATCTGAAGTCCGATTCGAGGGGCACGGTCGACATTGCCGCGCTCGAATCTCAGATGAACGAAAATGTTGCCGCGCTGATGCTGACCAACCCCAACACGCTGGGCGTGTTCGAGCAAGAGATCCACAGCATTGCCGACATTCTGCACGCCAAAGGCGGACTCCTCTATATGGATGGCGCGAACATGAATGCTCTCGTCGGAAAAGTGCGGCCGGGTGATTTCGGCGTGGATCTCATGCACCTCAATCTCCACAAGACTTTTTCAACCCCGCATGGGGGCGGAGGTCCTGGCTCAGGCCCGGTTGCCGTTCGCAAAATGCTCGAGCCGTTTTTGCCCAAACCAGTGGTCGTGACGAAGCCCGACGGGACTCTGGCTTTCGACTACGATCGGCCGAAATCAGTCGGACGCGTGCGCGCCTTTTATGGCAACTTCGGAATGTTCGTTCGCGCCTTGGCTTACATTCAGGCGAACGGACCAGACGGTTTGCGCCAAACCACCGAAGACGCCGTGCTCAACGCGAATTACATTCGCAAGGGCCTTGAGGGGAGCTACGATCTGCCCTACTCCACACCGACGATGCACGAAGTGGTTTTCAGCGACAAACTGCAGACGAAAAAGGGCGTGCGCACTACGGACATTGCCAAGCGGCTGATCGACTACGGATTCCATCCGTACACAATGGCATTTCCGCTGATCGTTCCCGGCGCGTTGATGATCGAGCCAACCGAGAGCGAGTCAAAAGAAGAAATGGATTTGTTTGTCGAGGCGATGAAATCGATCGCGGCTGAAGTCGAAGAGGACCCGCAAACCGTTCTCGAAGCGCCCCACTGCACGCGTGTTTCGCGGCTTGATGAAACCGCGGCGGCACGCAATCCGGTGCTGCGCTGGAAACCGAAGGTGTAGGTGGAAGGCAGCTCCGCACCCAATAACATTTCATTTTTGTGTGGGGGCTGGGCGCATTCGTCCCCCCGCGGGCACAGCGCCTCCGGTCAGTGTGCTTTTTTGAGCGAATGCCTGCCGGGGCATCGCGCGGACGTAACCGCCACCCTGGGTTTTTCAGCTACACTTCCGCCACTGCGGCTGAATTCGTGCGAGCTACTCGTGCCCTTCTAGCTCTTCTTCGAGGTCACGGCAAAGAACTCCGCCACATCCTGCTCGACGTTCTTGCTTCCACAACGCGGGCATTTCGGAGTCTCTTTGTCGTGCTCGGTCAGGGTAAGAACAGTTTCGAACGGTTGGTGGCAATCGAGGCAGACATAATCGTAGACGGGCATAGAAACCTCCCGCGGAGAATCGATGACTAGAATTCTACGCCTTTGCGAATTTGCAGGTTCCGGGAGCGACGGCATGGGATCCTTCCTGCTCCCATGCCGTCCGCTTCGAGAAGGGCACCTTCGCTCAGGATTTCAATTCGCGAACCGGAGGACGGCAGCTGCAGCCACGCGATCCTTCTCACTTCGCGGTTATATCCACCGAAGCCCGCGTCATGTCCCAGTCCAGGCGCAGCGTGCAGCCGCTCACCGTTTTGTCGTAAGCGATGGTAAAGTCCTCCACCTTTGACGGCAGCGTCGAAACCTTCATCGGGATGCGGGCCAGTTCGTCGCTTTCGTACTTGTAAGGGATGCCCCATTCCCCGGTTTTTTTGTTGATGATCAGTGTCCATTTGTCGGGCTCGGGGAGGGTGAAAATCGTATAGCTGCCGGCGGGAACAGTCGTTCCTCCAACGTCAAGGTCGGTCGTGGTCACAAACGTTGTTGCCTGGTTCGCGCCGGTGCGCCAGACTTTTCCGTAAGGATCGTGCTCGCCGATCATCTTGCGTCCTCGCAAACGCGGGCTGGAGTAGTCGGTGGTGATTGTTTTTCCTCCCCCCAGATCGCAGGTTGCTTTTTCCGGTGGGCTCGCCGGCGCGCCTCCCTGCGCGAACGCGGTCATCGCAGCGAGAAATAAGAACGTGACAAAGGCGATTCTTTTTTGCATGGTCTCTCCGTGCGCCGGCTAAACCGGCAAGGTGTAGTGAATGAAAGTTTCATAGGTTGAAGGTCTTGCGAACCATAACCGCCCCGAAACCGCCCCGAGTCATGCGGGGCTGCCCGCGAGGGCGGCGTGGAAGCGTTGGCAGCGGGACGTACAGGTCGGTTATTGAGCCGTGAAATGCATGCCCTTCTGCGCGAGCAACGGATACTCCGGGATACCGACGCGGTGGAGATGGTCGGAAGGCAACACCGGCCTTGCCAGGCCCTGCGAAGCTGTCCGACTTCCCACCTTCGTCCATCATCGGCGTGAGGCACTTCATGGTGCTGCGACAGACGATGCGCCAGCTTGCAGGCAGGCTAAGCTGCGGGCTCTGAAAGCAGAACTGCGGCGACGCCTGCACACGCCCATGGGGGAACAGGGAGCTTCTCTGCGCTCGCTCCTGGCGGGACATTTCCGGTATTACGGTGTGCCCATGAACGGACCCGTGCTGGGCTGGTTTCGTAAGGCAGCGGGCTATCTGTGGCGGACGGTTTTGCGTTGTCCGAGCCAGGGGGACGACCTGCCATGGCGCCGCAGGCGGCGCTATATCGCGAAATGGTTTCCGCCGGCTGGCCTTTGTCATCCTTATCCTCTCGTGCGCCTGGGCGCTCTTACCCAAGGTGGGAGCCGGATGCGGTAACTCCGCTCGTCCGGATCCGTGTAAGGGGGCGTGAGCCATCACGATCCCCACTCCGACTTCATGAACCGGTTCGACAGAAAAGATTTTGACGTGTGGGCCGGGATTCCGGTAGCGTTCGCCATTATGCTCCTCGCGCACCGGCAGTTACAATCGAGCCATGCCGGTTTTCGACGACAAGCAGGAAGAACTGGAACACTACGAGACCATGATGGGCGTACCGCGCGGCCGACTCGCCGTTACCATGGACCTGATCACCGACGCGATGGCGCTCGTCGGACAGCACGGCGTTTACTGCCAGAGTCAGCGCTGGCCGGGCAAACCGGTCATGGACATCCAGATCGTGATGAAGAGCCTGAGCGACGCGAAAGAGCTGATCCAGAGCGTGATGGAACAGCTGAAGCCGACGCTCTAGACGCTGTGCTCAAAGATGGTAATGTGTGTATTCCAAAACCGGATTGGCTAAAACTTCGTCAGTCTCAAGACATCGAAGGTAACAGTGAGGGCGCAAACGTTCAAACGGAGGGCCAAGGTTCCGGTCACCCAAGTGGTGGGGGGAGACTCGGGTCTTGGAACCTACCTCACGCTGGCAGATGGCACCGAAATAGAGAACCCACGATTTCTGCGACCATCCGCAAAGAAACTTCGCACTGCACAGCGGCACCATCGCGCAAAGGGCAAGGCAGTCGCAATCGCAGTGGCGTGGAGCAGGAATCCCCGCCTTAAGTCTAGGGGACTTCGTAAACGGCACTTTTGCTACGGCCTCACCGTCACCATTACCACTCCGTGCGGGACAACCTGCGCCGAGAACTCGCCGGTAAATTTTCCCAGATCTTTGTGTTGCCACAGATCGCGCACCTCCGCGTTGAGATGTTCGGGGTATCCGATCTCCTGCCACTTCATCGGAATCTGCTGCTCGCTCTCGCCGCGATTCAGCAGCACGACCGCGCGGCTGCCATCGTTGAGCCGCTTCGCCCAGACTTCCAAATCGCCATTCTTTGCGACGCGCTCGCCTTCGCGGCCGAGCGCATCCTGATCGACAGCTATGACCTCTTTGTTGGTCAGAATGTCGTGAATTTCCGGCCGCATGCTGCGCAGATCGTTGCCCGCAATCAGCGGCGCGGCCAGAACCGCCCAGAGACTAAAATGCGACCGATATTCGGTGTCGGTCATGCCGCCGTTGCCGACTTCGAGCATGTCGGGATCGTTCCAGTGTCCCGGCCCCGCGTAAGACTGAAGTCCAACCTGCAGATCTAGAATTGCCAGCACTCCGTTCGAGCAGCAATGGCCATTGGGCCATTTCTCCGGGCCACCCCATCGGTCTTGAATGTCATCCGTGGTGCGCCACAAATTTCCGCCTACTTCTGCTCCCCACAGCCAGGGCTTGGCGGTGCCCCACTCGCAAATGCTCAGCACAATGGTTCGTCCGGAAGCATCGAGCGCCTTGCGGATGTTGGCGTAAGAAGCGCGCGCATCCTGCGTGGTGGTGCTGCACCAGTCGTATTTCAAATAGTCCACGCCCCACGAGGCATATTGCAGCGCATCTTGATATTCGTGCCCGAGTCCGCCGGGACGGCCCGCGCACGTTTTCGATCCTGCGTCGGAATAGACGCCAAACTTCAATCCCAGCGAATGAATGTAGTCTCCAACCGCTTTCATGCCATGGGGAAACCGCTGCGAGTCAGGCACGATATTTGCGCTGGCGTCCCGGCTCACCTGCCAACAGTCATCAATGTTGACGTAAACATAGCCCGCATCTTTCATTCCCGATTTCACCATGGCCTCGGCCATGCCCCTGATCATGTCTTCGCTGACGTTGCAGCCGAACTTGTTCCACGAATTCCATCCCATGGGAGGGGTTAGAGCCAGTCCGGCTGGCACCGAGTGGTTGTCCTGCGCGAACAAACTTGCAGGGAGTGCATAGGAGACAACAGCGCAGAGGATTGTTAAGAGGGTTCGGATTTTCATGGCCCACGTTTTACCAGAACTGGCTCGACTTTGGTAGCGGCGGATCACAACCAGTGTCACCTGCGGATATACAATCGCGAATCGGCAGCTACACTCGTCAAGGGGTTTATGGCTGGAGGGCTCATGCGGGTTTCGATTCTGTGGTCTGCAGTGGTGGTTGTGGTTCTGGGTGCCGTTGCCAACCATGCGGTCGCGGGGCAGGCGAATGAGAATCTTGGGATTTTCGAGGCCCACACCGATGTCGGCAGTGTGCTGCACGCGGGATCGGTCCAATACGATGCCGCGAAGAAAACCTACACCATCACGGGCAGTGGCGAAAACATGTGGTCCACCGCCGATGCCTTCCAGTTCGTGTGGAAGAAAATCTCGGGCGATGTGACCCTGGGCGCAGACATCTCTTTCTCGACCAAGACCGGCAACGAGCACAAAAAGGCTGTCCTCATGCTGCGGCAGAACCTGGAAGCGGACTCCATTTATGCCGACATCGCTCTGCATGCCAGCGGGCTGACTTCCCTGCAATTCCGCGAGGAGAGGGGCGCCGTCACACGCGAAATCCAGTCCAACGTTTCCGCGCCAAGGCGCGTGCAGATAGCCAGGCGGGGCGAGTATGTTTACATCTCCGTCTCGGCAGACGGCCGCGAACCGAAAATGGCCGGCGGCTGGCTTCGGATTCCCTTGCAAGGAAGTTTCTACGTCGGACTCGGCGTCTGTTCTCATGACAAAGACGTGATTGAAAAGGCTGTGTTTTCGAACGTCGAATTGAACCAGCCATCCCCAATCGGCGCCGGCGGGCCCACGCTCTACAGCACACTCGAAACCGTTGACATCGACTCCGCCGACCGCCGCGTGGTCTATCTCGCGCAGTCACTCTTTGAAGCGCCGAATTGGATGCGGGACGGCAGCGCGTTTCTATTCAATCGTGATGGACACATCGAGCGGTTGCCGGTGAATGGGGGCGAGCCGCAAATCCTCGATGCTGGTTTTGCCAATCGCTGCAACAATGATCACGGCATCTCGCCCGATGGGACGGAGCTTGCGATCAGCGACAACTCTCAGGAGAGTCACGAGTCGCTAGTCTACGTCGTCCCCATCAATGGCGGCACGCCACGTCGCCTCACGCAGAACTCGCCCTCGTACTGGCACGGATGGTCGCCCGACGGCAAGACGCTTGCCTTTGTGGGGCAGCGCAACGGAGATTTCGACGTCTACACGATTCCAGTGATTGGCGGGCAAGAGACGCGTCTCACCACGGCCAAGGGACTCGACGACGGCCCGGAATATTCCCCTGACGGAAAATATATCTACTTCAATTCAGAGCGCACCGGCCACATGCAGATCTGGCGCATGAAGCCCGACGGCAGCGAGCAGGAGCAAGTCTTTTCCGACAGCTTCAACAACTGGTTCCCGCATATTTCGCCCGACGGGCGATGGATGGTCTTTCTGACGTATTCAGCGGAGGTGACGGGCCATCCTCCGAACAAAGATGTCACGCTTCGCCTCATGTCGCTCGCGGATAAGAAGATCACGGTACTGGCAAAACTGTTCGGAGGGCAGGGGACGATCAACGTGCCATCGTGGTCGGCGGACAGCAAGCGTTTGGCATTCGTCAGCTACATGCCGATTCCCGCAGAAAGTGCGGGCAACGCGAACCACAAGTAGCTGCTGAGATTCTGACCGCCATCTCGCTTTGCGTCGTTGTCACTCCGTGACTCTCAACAATTACTCTTGGCCGTGCCCCCCGTGCCTCGGAGCAGGGCGCTCGTTCATCCTGCCTCAGGATGTCCCTGAACATGTACCCTGAGCGGAAAAAGTACGGACGACCACTCCAAGAAGCAAATTGCGGTCGCCAGGCTCGCCCTGCCTCCGGCAAGAATCCGTTCGAGCGCTTCCTGGTAGCCTCCAGAAAATGCATGCGTGTCCTAGCGCGCGTGAAACTCGCTGCACGCCCGTTCCCGGGCTGCGGGCTTCGTATCACGGTCGCCGCGGCGCGGCGAAGTTTCGTGCATGCGCGAGTGGAGTCGCACAATTTCCGCGGCGTTGTTGAGGATTATTTCTTCTTAGCCGATCTGGATCCATAAATCGTAAGGACTTCTACCTTCCAACCTTCGCCTCGAAGAACTTGGCCATCAATTCCAGCGCTTCCTTCGTCTCGGGAAGCTGGAAGTGATACCAGAAGGCGTGGGGCAGAGTCTCGAACACGACCAGTTGCGCGTCGTCTCCGTTGCGCAGCAGCGCGCGATGAAACGTTGTCGTATCGCTGAGCAGGAGGTCGCGAGTGCTCGTCATGAGCAGCGTCGGGGGCCAACCGTGCAGATCTGAAAAAAACGGCGAAAGAATGGGATCGCGACGATCTGTTTTGCCCACGTATTGATCGTCGAGATCTTTGGCATGCATCGGTTGCATCGTTCCGGGGAATCCGTTGAGCGTGAAAAGCTGCCGCGAGTCGCCCACCCGGCTGAAATCGGTGAGAGCCGAGAAGATTCCGAGCGCCGAGGGCAGAGGCATTCCCGACTGCTTGAGCTTGGCCGTGACTTCTGCCGTCAGAATCGCGCCCGCTGAAGTCCCGAAGATCCCGACGTTCTCGGGTTTGTATGTTTTGAGCAACTCTTTATAGACGGCAACGACGTCGTCGACCGCCGCGGGAAAAGGATTCTCCGGCGCGAGCCGGTAGTAGACCGACACAACCTTGATCTTCGCCAGATTGGCGATTGGCACCCCTTCAATCAGAGATCCGGAATCGGAGTTGAATCCGCCGCCATGCAGGTTGATGAGCACGCGGTCGCGATTCGCCTCCGGCATTTCCCGGGGCGTGATGATGCCGGTGCGCACGCCTGCGGTCGTGGTCTCTTCAATTTTGACTGGGTACGCCCTCACCGCTTCGGCGGAATCCTGCGCGCGCCAAATGTCGGTTCGTTTGCGGCGCTCAGCCAATGTCTCGGGGCCGGGAGTACTCGTGATGAGAGAGTTCAACCACTTTTGCGCTTCCGCGCTGATCGTCTCTGGCACGGGCACAACGCGGCTGAGGTGAGCGGTGCCATCGGGATCGAACGTGGCAGAGTCAGTTTGCGGACCGGAGTTGGATTGTGCACACAGGGGGGTGGCGAGCGCGATGAGAAGCAAAAGCCGAATTGTGCTCATGAGAGAACGTTCTATCAGAAGAGAATCGTTTGGGGAAAGAAACTGACAGAGAGGTCGCGAAGAAATGCCTCCCTCTCTCCTGTTTGCCCTTTGTGGTTGAGCGCTTAAGCCAGCGAGTACTTACCGCGCTCGATCATGCGCTGCGCGATCTGCTGGCGAAGTTCAATGGTGTTGAACGGTTCGTGTTTGGCCAGCCGTCGCAGGATTGCAAGTTGCGTGCGCAGCATGTCGCCTTCGGCGACCGCGGCGATCACCTTCCGGGCCGCCGATTCAATCTTCTCCATCGCTTGCGCCAGATACACGCGAGTCATTGCGATCGGCAACGCGGCGGCGGATTCGCCCTTGTTTTCAACCAGCTTTTGGGTTCGCAGTACTGCCGACTCCACGGCATAGGTCTCAATCGTCATGTCAGCGATCGCGCCCATGACCTCCTGTTGATCCTGAATCGCCTGCATGTATTTCTGCGTGGCTGAGCCGGCGGCGAACAGTCCCAATTTCTTGGCCTGGGTCACGAGCTTGCGTTCTTGGGCGAGAGCGCCTTCCAATTCCTCACCGCCCGAGGGCCCTGCCAAAACTTCATCCATGAGTTTCTTGATCGCCGGTATCAGCGGGAGCTGTCCGGTCATGGCGCGTTTCAGCAAGAATCCGGTGATAATCAACCGATTGATTTCGTTCGTGCCTTCAAAGATGCGATTGATGCGCGCATCGCGATAGGCGCGCTCGGCAGGGTACTCCTCGACGAATCCGTAGCCCGCATAAATCTGCACAGTCTCGTCGACGACGTAGTCGATCATCTCCGATCCCCACACTTTGATGATCGAGCACTCGACCGCGTATTCTTCGATCGCCTTGAGCGTTTGCTTTGCCGCGTCGGCGGCAGATTTGTCGACCTCGTCCAGCGCGCTGTCCATCATTCCGACAGTTCGATACACGAGGGACTCGCCCACGTAGAGCAGCGCGGCCATGTTCGCAATCTTCTCGCGCACCATCCCGAAATCGGCGATGACTTTGTTGAAAGCTTTGCGCTGCTTGGCGTAGGCGATCGCGTTCTCCATGGAAACGCGGCCACCTCCCACGCACATGGCGCCAAGTTTGAAGCGTCCAACGTTGAGGATGTTGAACGCGATCAGGTGTCCCTTGCCGACTTCGCCGAGCAGATTTTCGGCGGGAACTTTGCAGTCATTCAAAATGATGGGGCAGGTCGAGGACCCGCGAATGCCCATCTTGTGCTCTTCGGCGCCGACGGAGAAGCCGGGGAAAGTCCTTTCGACCAGGAATGCCGAAAACTTGTCGCCATCGACCTTCGCAAAAACCGTGAACAAATCGGCGAAGCCGGCGTTGGTGATCCACATCTTTTCGCCGTTCAAAACGTAGTGCTTGCCATCTGCAGAAAGCTGGGCGCGGGCGCGGCAATTCATCGCGTCGGAACCGGAGGTCGATTCCGATAAAGCATAGGCGCCGACGATCTCGCCCGATGCGAGCCGCGGCAGATACTTCTTCTTCTGTTCTTCTGTGCCGAAGTAAACGATCGGTAACGTGCCGATGCCGGTGTGTCCACCCCAGGTGGTGGCGAACCCCGCGTATTTCGCGATGTGATCGGCGATGACCGCGGCGGTGACTTTGTCCATCTCGAGTCCGCCATAAGCCTCGGGTATCTCGACCGAACTCAATCCCAGCTCGCCGGCCTTCTGCAGCAGATCGCGCGTGACAGAGAAATCCTTGCGCTCGATCTTCTCGACGTTCGGCAGAATCTCGTTGACGGCAAATTCCTCTGCCGTTTGGCCGATCAACTGGTGCTGCTCAGAGAAGTCTTCCGGCGTAAAAACTTCGTCGGGCTGGCGCGAGTCAAGCAGAAAGCTTCCCCCAGGAATCCGAGTCCTGGGAATTGCCGTGGTGACCATGCATTTCTCCGCGTTGATAAGAAAGGTGAACCAACAATTTTAATGCGATAGAAGGGGAAAGGATAGCGCCGGCAACCTCACCACGCGGTCCCCTATCGCTGGAGTGCGTGCGGCTGTGCCTCGGTCGTTTTGAGTCCATATTGCCGCGCGGGTTGACAGGTCGAAGTTCCGACCAAGTGCGTGGAATCAGAATCCTTGGAGTCGCGCGCCATCAGATAGCTGCGGATGAAGTAACACGTGTTGCCGTTCATCAATTGCTCGATTTCCGCGCCGGACCGAGTTCGTTCGGCGAGTTGCCCGAGTTCCTGGCTGGAAAGCACTCCTGTGGTGAGCACGGGCGAATTCGAGTCGGAGCCCTCGAAAGAGGCGCACCGTCCGTCCGCCCCTTTCCGTCGATTCCGGGGGTCACGATTGGGAATCAAATTCTGCGAACTGCTCGGCGATTGCACGAAGGGATTGATTGATGTCTTCGGCTCAAGCAGAGACCTTTCAGAATCGAGGGGAAGGGCCAGCAACGTTCTTGCGAACGAATTAGGAGGGGCAAACAGCGCACAATCGACGGACCCGATCGCAGGGCCGATGTGGGGAACGCCCGCATGATTCTGCGCCAACGCGAAACAGGAAAGCAGAAGAAGGAGCGCGAGCAGCCGAGCTGAGGACATGGGGGCCTCCTCTCGGGGGCATTATAACGCTGTAACGCTGAATGGGTTAGAAGTTTTCGAAAATTCCGGCAGCGCCCATGCCGCCGCCGACGCACATGGTGACCATGCCGTAGCGCGCGTTGCGGCGTTTCATCTCGCGGATCAGGCTGGCCATCAGCTTGGCACCCGTGCATCCCAGTGGATGGCCGAGCGCGATTGCACCGCCATTGGGGTTTACTTTCTCAGGATCGAGATGGCCTTCCTGGATCACGGACAGAGATTGCGCCGCGAAGGCTTCGTTCAATTCGATTACATCGATGTCCGTCAACGTAAGACCGGCCATCTTCAAGGCCTTGGGAATCGCGAAGACGGGACCAAGTCCCATCTCCTCCGGCTTGTATCCCGCGGTGGCGAAGGAGACGTAGCGGACCAGAGGCTTGATGCCCAAAGCCGACGCGCGTGCCGACGACATCACCACCGCGGCAGCGGCTCCATCCGACATTTGCGAGGAGTTGCCGGCGGTGACCGTGCCCTTCGCATGAAACGCAGGCTTGAGCGCCGAAAGTGCTTGGAGCGAAGTGTCGGCGCGCGGACCTTCATCCACTTTGAACGCAATGTCCTGACGCCTCGGCTTCGACCCATTCGGAGTGCTGAAACTTACCGGCACGGGAACCACTTCGTCTTCAAACTTGCCGGCGTGAATGGCCGCGAGCGCCTTCTGATGGCTGCGCAGCGAGAATTCGTCGGCGGCTTCTCGCGTTACGCCGAAGCGTCGCGCCAGACGCTCGGCGGTGAGCCCCATAGAAAGATAGGCTTCGGGA
Organism: Candidatus Sulfotelmatobacter sp.; assembly: GCA_030037515.1. Classification (GTDB taxonomy): domain Bacteria; phylum Acidobacteriota; class Terriglobia; order Terriglobales; family Acidobacteriaceae; genus Sulfotelmatobacter. The sequence goes on along the minus strand of JASHRE010000683.1, from coordinate 2,004 downwards.
TAGTGATTCACGAGCCAGGGGTTGGGAGAGACCTTGTTGCCGCCCATGGGGATCATCGACATGGATTCGGTGCCGCCGGCGACGATAGCCTCGGCGCCGCCGGCCATGATGCGTTCGGCGGCCATCGCGATCGCTTGCAGTCCCGAAGAACAGAAGCGGTTGATGGTCATGGCGGATACTTCGACCGGCAAGCCGGCGCGCAGTGAGGCGATGCGCGCGACGTTCATCCCTTGCTCGCCTTCGGGCATGGCGCAGCCAAGAATGACGTCTTCAATCTCCTTCGGATCGAGCTGCGGCACGCGGTCGAGCGCGCCTTTGATGGCGACGGCGGCGAGTTCGTCGGGACGAGTGGCGCGGAGCGTGCCTTTGAAGGCGCGTCCGACGGGTGTGCGAACCGACGATGCTATGAAAACTTCAGGCATGGATGTTCCTCAATCAGTGTCCTGTGTCATTGTATGCCCATCGTGGTTGAGGTCTCCACGTCTCGATGTTTGAAATCGAAACTTCGCATTCGAAATCAAAGTGTAAATCCCGCCCTGTCCGCCCTGAGAGCGCGAGGACAACGATGGGGCGTCCGCGGTCCGACGTTTTCTGACGTGCTGGCCCTGAAAGTCTTGTTTCTGAGAGTCACGTTCCCCGCAACCCGCACCTGCGGTCGACGCAACCCTATGATTTTAAATATGTTAGATATGAATGCTGTAGATTCAATACCTTGCCGAAGTATGCGACATCTGACTCAGGCAACCTTATGATTCTGTGGAATTCTCAGGCAGGCTCTGCCTGCCCGGATGGCGTGCAGACAACGACGGCGCGCACTCGGTTCAACTCTACTGCGCTTGGCTTTCCTCGATCTCTTTTTCGATCTGAGCGACGGCAAGAGAAGGCAAACTCGCGCCTTCCAGTTGATGATTGAGTTCGGGCAGCCGCTTCGATTTGAGGTCTTCCCATTTTGTGAGTGCGAGCTTGGCGGCGGAGCTGGATTCATGATAGACCTCGAGCGCCTGCGCGGGGATGGAACGATCGCTGCTCTCGACCACGCGCAGCGCGGCAGCCAGACCGATGTTGGCTTTTTCCAGGCCCCTGTCGCTCGACGAACCGCCGTCGACGATGGCCTGGAGTTCGGCGGAAGCTACGTCGGCGCTTGCTTTCACATCGGGATGCTGCTGCAATTCCGGCTGCAAGTCGGAAAGCTGCTTCTGCACGGCATGGATGGCAAACAGCGCTTTGCGGCTTTCGAGAGCCTCGGCGAGAATCTGGCGGCCGAGCTTGGCTTGCTGAGCCAGATCCTGCGGGGTGGCGGTTGAGCGTGGGTCCATGGAGACGCGGAGGGGCTGGGTCAGAGTTTTGCCATCAACGGTGAGGCGCACTTCATAATCTCCGGGCGCTGCGCGCGGCCCTCGGGGCGCGGAGTACTCCTCGTCGTCACCTCCGCCGGGGGGTTCGGCACCCCAAGCGAAATTCCAGACCCACCGATGCATGCCGGCGGATTTGTCGAGAACCTGCGCCTTCGAGAACCAACGCTCGGCGATCGGCACCGGCGGACGGCGAGCCGGGTGCGGCGCTTCAGAAGAGAAGCGGCGCACGAGTGTGTGCTCGCTGTCGAAGATTTCAAGCTTGACCTGTTCCGCGGGGGCACGCAGGAAGTAGTCGATGACGGCGCCGTTTGGAGGATTCTCGGCGGTCGGTTCTTCGGGCGGCAGAGGAGTTCCCAGGAATCCGGCGTTATCGATGCGAACCGCGGTTGCGGGGCGATAGAGCCACGCGGCGGCTGGGCGCACGTCTGCGGCCTGGCGCAGGGGCGTGATGTTGTCGAGGATCCAGAAGGAGCGACCGTGCGTGGCGGCGATGAGATCGTCGCCGTGAATGGCGAGATCGCGGATGGAAGTGATCGGCAGATTCAGTTGCAGAGATTGCCAGTGATCGCCGTCGTCGAAAGAAACGTAAATGCCAAATTCAGTGCCAGCGAAGAGCAGGTTTTTGTGATGTGGATCCTCGCGGAGGGCG
>JASHRE010000682.1 GCA_030037515.1 Candidatus Sulfotelmatobacter sp. | reverse complement strand
GATTTCCGTTGCTGACATATTACTTTCGTTTTCAACAGTTCTGTTCAAGGGAGGAGGCGCATAAGGATTAAGAGTGATACGGCGAGAGATTCGCGAACTGTGTTTCTATCTCATTCATAACACGTGCAACCGTTCACGATGTGCATCTATCTGTTCCTTTACACGTAATCCGGACTAGTGACTTGAGGCATGAACAGCCCGAGCCTTGGTCCCGAGCATCGGCTGAAAAGACGTTTCACGACAACTCAGGCGTCCCTGATTTTTTTGTATCCTTTCGAGTGATCCGCATTATCTAGCATCTTGCCCGGCGATAGGGCTCATTTTCACAACCCGCTAATCATTGTGCGCCCGGTCCCAGTATTCGAGCATCGAAACGAGAGTGTCGTCGAGCGAATGTGTCGGCTCCCAACCCGTATCCCGCCGTATCCTAGCCGCGTCCCCAAATATAATTTTTTCGTCGGAGGGGCGCATCAGCCGATCGACCGGGAGTACTTCTGCCTTCACTCCGGACAGGCGCATTGCGGTCCTCAGAATTTCTTCGATGGTATGCGTTCGCGTCGCGCACAGATTATAAGCTTCGCCGCGCTTTCCTTTCAGCGCCGCCAGATAGAATCCCCTCACTGTGTCCCTTACATCCAGAAAAGCGCGACGCGGTTTGAGATTGCCGACTTCGACTACCGGCCTCTGGACACCTTTTCTGATGCGGACTAGCTGCCGGACGAAATCAGAGGGCGCATCGCTTGTCTTACCAGGTCCTGTGGTGTTAAAGAGCCGGAGGTTGACGGCAGGTATTTTGTAATCGAGAAAATATTCCCGCGCCAACAGGTCCAGACATACCTTGCTGATGCCGTACGGATGGAGCGGCTGAAGCGGCTGGTCTTCCCTTACCGGAATCGCTGATGCCGGAACGTTACCGTATTCCGCGCTGGAACAAGCGGAGACGACCACGGCAGGCCGTTTCTGGCGGCGCAGTGCCTCGAAGAGATGCAGCGACCCCATAATATTCGACTCGAACGTATCTACAGGGTCGAGCCAAGACAGGGTCGGCAAGCTTTGAGCGCCAAGGTGAAATACATGCGTCGGTTCATACTTGCCGATGATCCGCTCGACACTATGGCTATGGCGCAAGTCGCACTGTTCAAAGATCAGCTTCGGACGATTCTGGAGCGGATCGGCTTTGTGGAGACGATAGGTCCCGATAACGTTCCAACCTTTGTCGTGGAGGAACTTAGCGAGATGCGCTCCAATGAATCCTTCTGATCCTGTTACTATTGCAGTTTTCGTCATTCTACTTTTGGAACTGTTCGACCGTGTCTGTAAGTGTCGAAATTGTTTCGGAGATTGGCCGGCAGAACTGTGCGGGAGGAAATCATCTTCACATGGCGTGGTCCGGCCTAGTGCGGGAAAGCCTGCCGCCTGCTGACGTGGAACAGCGCTTTATCGCAGGTTCTGAGCAGGGACCACTTAACACGCGGCAACAGAATCTGCGCTCGCCTTCCCGTGCGGAGTCCAAAAAGCGACTCAATCCAGGAGTACTTCCACGGCAGATGAGGCATTTGCAATTCGCCGCCCAGATTACGAGCCATACTCTGCATTTGTTCAATTAGTTCGGCTCTGTCGGGATAAAAGCAAGTTAGCCAGTTCTCCATGTATGTCACGCACGCAGCGCGTGTCCGCGGCGAATCCTCAAGGGACCGCAAATATCCGATATGCAATCTCATCGAGTGCCATTGAGCATCCTGTTTTCGTCTCGAATAACCAACGTAGCTAAGACTTCCGCTACCTGAGTCACGGTAATATACGCGCGCCCCGGGCACGAAGCGAACCCCTTCGCTAGCTAACAGGACGCGGCAGAAATATTCACCGTCATCGTCACCCAGAAGCGCCGTGTTCCATGGCCCCGCGGCCTCTGTCAGTTCACGGCTAACCAGCCAGGTAGCAGTTTGCATGTGGAGATTCTGCGCCATCTTGCATAGCAACCACTCCGTCCGATCAAGATTCCGCCACAGCGGCGTCGCGACAAATTTCGCGCAGTAGTAACGGTACAAAAACTGGCTCCATCCGCAGGAGACCAGCGTCCGATGATTACCAATCTGCTCGACCGCCTCCATCTGTCTCTGAATCTTGTCCGGCGAAAGAAGATCATCAGCATCGAGCCATTGGATATAATCTCCTGTGGCCAGCTCAAAGGCGGCATTGCGTGTCGCTGCGGCACCCTTGTTCTTTTGTGTAATTATGCGAACTCCCTGGGCTTCAAACTGCGAAGCCACTTCGAGAGTCCGATCCGTCGACCCATCGTTGACGACAATGATCTCCCGATTTGTCCAAGTCTGCGCAAGCGCTGAACGCAGGGTGTCGGCGATCCACGCCCCGCTGTTGTATGCCGGAATGAGGATTGACACTAGAGGTTTCATCGTCAGGACCTCGCCGCGTCAGTCTGCAGGACGCGTTTGCCGGCTCTGCTATCGAACGTGGCCTTATATGCGGCGAGGAGGTTGACAATGGAGTATTCCCAAGCCAGAACTTTCTGGACTCGGTTCCGACCAAACTCGCCCATTCTCTTCCTATTCTCGGGGTGGTCCAGCAACCACAGAATCTTCGCGGCAAAATCGGCAACGCCGTTCTCGCTGCTTGAGTACAGCGACGCTTCCTGCGCGCTGAACCTGCCTTCTTTCAGGTCGAACTGGACGATCGGTTTGCCGATGGCCATATACTCCATGATTTTGATCATTGTGGACAGGTCGTTCATTTCGCAGGGACGATCGGGATTCACACAGACGTCTGCCGTGGAAAGTATCTCCAGCAGCTCCGCGTCTGAGACCCTTCCCGTGAAGTTGAAGATTCCATGCAAACCCCGGTCGATTACCATTTTTTGCAGGATCTTCAACTCCGGCCCGCCGCCGACGCAGGTGAAATGCACGTCGTCTCGCCCCCCCTGGTGTATGTATTCCGCTACATCAATGAGAATGTCTAGGCCCTCCTGAACATTCATGGTCCCGACGTAGCCCACGAGATAGGGCTTACCATGCTTTAGTGCCGGATTAGGGGGCGCTTCTCTAAAGCTCGCAAGGTCCGGTCCGTTGCGCACAACAAATACATCCTTCGGATCTCTACGCCCTCGGCTTATTGCAATCTGCCTATAACTTTCATTTGTAGAAATAACAACATCGCTGAAGCGAAATGTCAGCTTCTCGAGGATGACTTGCGCCCTATAGAAGATATCCTTACGCTCGTACTTTGAATAATAGAGCTCCGGATTTACGTCATGATGATCAAAAATATATTTAACGCCCAGTAGCTTGAATGGCAATGCAATAAGAAAAATATCGTCCGGAGGGTTGCATCCCTGAATAACGTGAAACCCTCGCCGCAAAAAGATCCACCAAGCAAAGAGGAATTCCCAGAAAAGAGCGCTGGCATATTCCCATAAATATCCAACGGGAGTACGTCCTTCTTTCGGCATCGGATGCCGATAGATCCGAATGCCGTCGATCTCTTCGTACATCTTCCGGTGGCCTTTTGCCCTCGGGCACAGAACCGTTACCTCATAGCCTGCCCGCTGAAGGCAAACCGCTTCCTTCCAGACGCGACGGTCAAATGGAACCGGAAGATTCTCGACGATGATAAGAACTTTTCTTTTCATGCGACGTACGTTTCTTGCGAGAGTTCTTTACAGAGTGCCGCCAGAGCAGACAGCATCGTTGCCTGCCCCCAATGCAACGTAGGAGTCTTGTTTACGAGCCATGAGTTGTATCGGCGGTAATAGAAGTGTCCATCCTTATCCTGCATGTTTTTGATCGTCCACCGCGCGAGACGACAGGCCAGCGCGAGGCTATCGGG
>JASHRE010000681.1 GCA_030037515.1 Candidatus Sulfotelmatobacter sp. | reverse complement strand
GCGAAAAATCGCACCCGGAAATCCCTCGCCTCGCCCGGCGAAGCCCATGTCGGTCCGAATATTCCGCAAGGCCGTATTGCCATCTCCAATCAATCGAATGCGGAGGTCATTATTTTTCGCCACGGCCTCCGGGGCTCGGAAGAGGGTCCTCACGACATCATTGTCGAGGAATGGAGAGCGCATGGTGAGTTGGGTTTGCTCGAGCGCCAACAGCTGGTGGTGGTGCCACGGCGCCTGACGGAAGGCCGCAAAGGAAAGCGGATGGGTATCCACGATGCGTGAGTAGGTCTGGCGTGCAGCCTTGAGATGAAGAGCCAAGTCCGAGACGAAAAGTCCCGAGACAGGATCCATCGGTTTGAAGGCCCGAAAACCGCGCAGCACCTGATCGCCGTAATTGCCGGTCATTCTGGCGGGAGCAATTTCCCGCGCCCTCTGACAACCGTACAGAACCGGCGAGCAACCCACGTCTGCACAGCCGTCTGTCAGGTAGACCGTCCGCTCCGCATATTCAGGAAAGTGGGAGATGAACTCCGGGCCGCAACGGATCACCTCATGAGGCTGGCGGCAAGCGCGGGCCACTTGCCGAGCAACGATTACGTCCCGACACTCACGGTAGGTTCCGCCAAACGTGTAGCAGGGTAGAGAGCCGGGCCCGGGATTGTGCCACGCCATGATCATGCGTGTGTCCAAACCTCCCGTCAGCGACATTCCCACTCGTTCGCGCCCGTTGAAGTGGCGAGGCAGATTACTGGAAAAAACATCGCGGATCGCCCGGTGGAAATCCTCGGGCGACAGAGTCCCTTGTTCCTCCCATTCGCGGGCTTGAAAATAGCTCGCCCGCCGGTTCACCAAACCACCGCGAAATATCCACCTGGAGGCGGAGGGGAGGACGTGCAGGTTCTCAAAGAGCGTCCGGTTTTCCAAGGCACATCCGCACTCGATCCATTCTCCCAGTGCCTGGGGGTTTATCCTGCGAAGCTCCGGACGGACAGCGAGAATCGCTTTGGCCTCCGCGGCAAAATAGAACGCATCCTTGGATTCGTGATAGTAGAGCCGGTGCATGCCGAAGCGGTCGTTGAAGAGGGCGGCCGTGCCGCGCGCCCGATCGGCTATGAGGCCATGGAACCATCCATTCAGGGCGGTTGGAAAAGTGGGGTCCTCCTCGTAAAGATGGACCAGATATGCCGGGCCGTTAGGTTCGACTGAATGGCCCCGCCCTTTCAGCTTGGCGGGTGTTCCCGGCTCGGAATGGTCCTCGCCGGAAAAAACCAGGACTACATTCCCTTGTTCGCTCATCAGGGGCATCCCATCGGAAAAAGAACCTGCACGCGCCACCCATCCGACGTACACCCCCAGGGACTGGTCGATCCAGGTACCCGTCACATAAAAGGCTTCGTGGCAAAGGGCTTCGACCATCGTGAGTAGTTCGCGCTCGGCGCGTTCACGGGGAAGATTCGTAATGAGTCCCACAATTCCTGGCATGCTCCGCTATCCTGCGTTGTTGATTGGGCGTTGTCGCGATTCCGAGAGGCCTACCTACGACTGGGTTGTGCATGTGTGCTGGAGCCGGCGGGAGGGCTTGAACGCTCCATCTGCCGATTACATTTCGGCTGCTCTGGCGTTGAGCTACACCGGCTTATCACACTTTTTGCGCTATTCCACAGCAGGCGCGACTTCAGACCGACCGCGATGATGCCGCCGGGAAGAATTCCCATGAGCCCCCGATAGAGCTTCAGTTTTCTCCAAGCAGCGCCCCTGACTGTCAGTGGGACGTAGTATCTTGGCACCAGTACCTCTTGGAACCCGTGTCGGATCTTAAACTCCAGGAGGGAATTTCCCCCCTTGTTTCCATAATTGAACCTGCCATAAGTCACGCACGAAATGCCCTTGTTGGCGCAGGTTTCCATGGCCTTTGCTAATAGTGCGTTGGCTGGCCGCTTGTCTTGATGCCCCAACTTTACGAGCAGTTGAAGGATCGAGGCCACGTCTCCCCTGTAAACGACCTTTATGATGCCAATGATCTCCGTTCCATGATTCGCGCAAATAAAGTCGCTTCGATCCAGAAATGAACTATAGTCTCGCTTAACCTCCTGGAATGACTTTCCAAAGTGGGGAAAGCGCCTCCCTTGGCGCACAGGGGACTCATTATTGACTTCTACGATTCCCCTGACCAGTTCGTCAGTGAATTGCCTGACTGTGACCTCCACCCCGCGCTTTTGGGCTCTTCTCACGTTTTTCCGTGTTTCTTGCGGGAGATGTTCCCACCATTCCCTGAAGCTGGGGACGTAGGCTACGGCGATGCTGTCCGGATCTATGGGATAGGCATACCGGCGTGTCGAGGACGGCGGCTTCTGCGCAAACGTGAACACATCCGCGCGCAAGCCAGTTTTCCTTCTCCTGATCAACTCCTCTACACAGGTCTCGGGATCTTCAAGCTCCGTCTCCAGCCAGTCCTCACTCTGGATCCAAGCCACTTTGACCCATCTTCCGGTTACGACCAAGTTCTTCCCGCCTATGGCGACAGCCGGAACTCTGACCCACTCTCCCCTAATGCTGATCTCGGTGGTGTTCGCCCTCTGGGTTTGATCCGGGCTCGCAGTGGGCGACAACTGTGGCATCACCTAACCCCCCGACGGAAAGAGGCTGAATTCTTTCTCACAACAGATCTGCCCCACTTTTCAAATTGGACTCGGCGTGTCACCTGATTCAGAGGGCGAAGGTCGTTAACGCATGAAAGCCGGGGAAGCAGGAACCCGTCCGGGCACACCAGGGACCTATTAACGTCTTCGAAAATCGGCGTTCAAGCAAGAACTTATTGGGGTTTGTGGGTTCACTCCACATCAGGCTACTCCATGACATACTGACTGCTCATTGGCCTGAAGCCTACTAGTGCCAACAACATTCCCAGGTGGTGGAAGAGTTTCACGGCTACATCCATAAACCTGTGTTGACCCAAGATCAACGCAAACGGCAAAGCAAAGATGTAGGCGGGAACAGCGACCAGCGACTTGGCAATGGCACGCGGGCCAAACGTTGAATGAAGCGGGACGATAGCCCCACGGAACAAAGCTTTTCTTAGCATGAAGTTGCGTTTCCAGCGGAACGGCGGCACAACCTCATAGGCAACCGCATCCGCGCACCAGATGAACCTGTAACCTTTCTGCATCATACGTATGAAAAAATCCTTGTCGCTGCCCCCTGTGAACTCGGGCCGGAATGGGTCTTCGCTGGAAGCGAAAATGCGCCTTTTGAGCAGCACATTGCCCGTGCGTCCTTCTTTCTTGTCGAGAACAGAACCTGTTGCGTAAACTGGTCGTTCGTAAATGTGGCTCTTGAGCAGCCACTCCGGCGGTTTTTCATCGAAGTACCTTTTCACAGGTCCTAGCACACCGTCCACGTTAAATCTGTTGCACGCCTCGAACAAAGTCAGCAGCCACCGTTTGGAAGGGAACTCGTCGTCGTCGATAAAGGCGATGAAGTCTCCGGTGGCGTTCTCGATCGCCTTGTTCCGCGTCAATGAAATATTTTGCTTGGGCTGTACGCAGTATTTGACCGGGATATTCGGCGCTACAAGGGCAAAGTCTTTCACCACAGGCTCAGCAGATCGCGACTGATCGTTGTCAGCAACGACGATCGAATATTTGAAAACCCCGCTCGTCTCTTGGTTGGCAAGTTCGCTCAGTAGACGCCGAAGA
>JASHRE010000680.1 GCA_030037515.1 Candidatus Sulfotelmatobacter sp. | reverse complement strand
GCATGGAGCGAGCAGCGAGAGTCGAACTCGCGTCATCAGCTTGGAAGGCTGAGGCACCAGCCGCTATACCATGCTCGCAATGGCGGGAGATGAAGGACTCGAACCCTCGTACCTGGATTTGGAGACCAGTGTCCTAGCCGCTGGACGAATCTCCCGCAAACTTTTGGCGGAGCTAATGGGAGTTGAACCCGTCCCTGCTGAGGACAATCAGCCATCCTGCCGATAGACCATAGCTCCGCCTCCCTCCCGTGGACTCGAACCACGATTTCCGCGTTCAGAGCGCGTCGTCCTTCCGTTAGAGGAAGAGGGAATTTTGAAATTGTCAAAGAACTGGCTGCCGGGGAGCGATTCGAACGCCCGTCTCCGGATTCAAAGTCCAGAGTCCTGCCGCTAGACGACCCGGCATCAAGCTTTCAGCGGTATCGCTTTCATGCAGCGCACGCACAAAACTGCCGATTCATCGAGGTTGTGGCCTAGCCGTTTGCGATCGATGCGAGCACGATCCACGAGCTCGCGATGATTTCCACCACGATCGCAATACAGCTCTGACGCGACCTCGAGTTCAAAACCGTCGAGTTCAATCGTTTGCGTGTTCATAAACTTGCTAGCAGCGAGGAGAATCGAACTCCCATCTCAGCCTTGAAAGAGCCGGATCCTGGCCGTTAGACGACGCTGCCTCCTATTTGCGCATTTGCCAAAAATGCGCCATAAAAACCAAAAGCCCCCGATTTGTATCGGAGGCTCAGAAAAACCATGCGCTATGGATGTGCCCCCGTTACATGTACGTGCCTTTCCCCGCACCTTGCCACATAAATGTGGCTGACGTCGGGTAGCAATCGGTATGGGGCTTGCGCATCATTGCGTGTATCTCAGTCCTCACTCTCACATGATTTTAGAAATTCGTCAATACCCAAAAGCGGCGGGCAATCTCCTGTTTGTCGACCATGCGGGAGTTGGGTACTCTGAACCTATCTTCAACCAGTGCTACGAATGCGCACCACAGTTTACGACTTCCATACATAGATGAACTTTTCCCACCAAGTTGGTGGACGAACAAAAACAATGAGTTCACCAGTCTTTGCCGTAACGGTTCTTCTGCTGCAAGTATTACTAGCTACTAGGCCTGAATCGACAATTGTAGAAACCGGATACAGATGTTCGCTTCCGTAAGTCCGCGTGTCGCTATCGTAGAGCTTTTGCCGGGTACACGGCACCGAAGCCCCATCCCGACCCAGCACGTTAAAAACCAGAACTCCGTGAGCATCTGGATTCGCAACGTATGAATCGCCATCCGCTGAGGTCTTGACAATCATTCTCCCGTTAAGGTCAGCATGTGTGCTCCCATCCCGAGCAGTATGGTAGTCCACAAACGTCAGGTTCATTCCGGACAGATTTTTTCCTGTACGTCCGTCAAGTACATGAATATGAATCGTGGCAGTCTGCGCGAGTAGTCCGATCGGAGCAACCGCAAACAGAATGCACGAGAGTATAACTGTTCTCAGTGCCACGATTTGTAGACGTTCACAATTCATATTCCACTTGGAAATTGGCTTACTTACCCCTTGACAATCCACTCATCGGATCGCGTTTTGCGGCAGAGAACCATCTCGTGCAACCGCAACCCCCAGTTATTCCCGACCATAATACTCCAACTGCTTCAGTCCGCCCGGATTAGGGACTGTCTGGAAATCACAGGTCTGAATCGCCTCGGCTCGTGGCCAAGCGGGAGAGATGGTGGGCGGGCCGAGGATCGAACTCGGATCTGCGCCTTCGGACGACGCTATGTTTATCCTTTACACCACCCGCCCCTGGAACTCGCGCCGGGAATCGAACCCAGATCTCTTCGTTAGGACCGAAGCGTCATCATGCTTTAGACGACGCGAGCCAAACTAGATCTGGCAGGGATGCAGAGAATTGAACTCTGATCTCAAGGTTCGTAGCCTTGCGCCCTCATCCGTTGGACCACATCCCTATATTAGAAGCGGCAGAGAGATTTGAACTCTCATCATCCGAGGTAGAAGCTCGGCGCATTCGTCCGTTATGCTATGCCCCCTCTTTTCTACTTACTCTGGTGCGGGATGTGGGAATCGAACCCACAAGGGAACCGCTCAGCGAGCGCTTGCTCGCTTGCCCAAAAACAAAACGACGGCATTTTGATCCGCTCGTTCGGGCCTCAATGCAAGCTAAAGCGGGGATCATGAAGTCGAAACCGACACCATGGGTTTCACCACTTCCAAGCCAGAAGATCTGTTTCTGGCGAACGTTCAACGCGGTGACAAAGCCCAATTCGCTCCTTCCTTCTCAGAATCCTGCCGATTCATTTGTCGATAGGGGTACAAGACAACTCGAAACGGTTCCAGAAGCTACTTATCCACTTCGTCGGCCTGTCTACTCTGACAGTATCGAATATTCAGAAAAAACCCGATCTTATTCTTTGGGTTGTTTACTGTGAGGAGGCTCATCCTGTGCCAGAAAAAGTGAAGGAGATGCGCAAAAAGCCCAATATCCTCTTCATCATGGCCGACGACATTGGTTGGTTCAACATCAGCGCTTATAACCTCGGTATCATGGGATACCGGACACCAAACATCGATCGCATCGCCCAGGAAGGCGCGCTGTTCACCGACTTCTACGGACAGCAGAGCTGCACCGCAGGACGTGCCGCCTTCATCACCGGCCAGTGCCCAATCCGCACAGGGCTGACGAAAGTCGGGTTGCCGGGAGCTAATCATGGGCTCTCAGCCGAAGATCCCACCATCGCTCAATTTCTGAAACAGCTCGGCTACAGCACAGGACAGTTCGGTAAGAACCACCTCGGTGACCGCAACGAACACCTTCCTGCGGTGCATGGATTCGATGAATTCTTTGGCAACCTTTATCACTTGAATGCGGAAGAAGAGCCCGAGTTGCCGGACTATCCGAAGGACCCGGCTTTCCGCAAGCGATTCGGCCCACGTGGGGTGTTGCGCTGCAAAGCAACCAACAAGGATGACACCACGGTTGACGCGCAATTCGGCAAAGTTGGAAAACAGACAATCGAGAACACCGGCCCGCTGCCAAAGAAGCGGATGGAAACGGTGGACGAAGAATTTCGTGACGCCGCCCTTGACTTCATGGAGCGTAAAACCAAAGAAGGCAAGCCCTGGTTCTGTTACTACAACCCCACTCGCATGCATGTGTGGACGCACCTGAAGCCGTCTTCGCAAGGCAAGACGGGTCTGGGCGTTTATCCCGATGGAATGGTTGAACTGGATGGCTATGTTGGCGAGCTACTCAAGAAGCTCGACGACCTGGGCGTTACCGACAACACTATCGTTGTCTTCACGACGGACAATGGCGCAGAAAAGAACACGTGGCCCGATGGCGGTTCGTCTCCGTTCCGCGCTGAAAAAGACACGAACTGGGAAGGCGGATGGCGGGTTCCTTGCGTTATGCGTTGGCCTGGCGTCATCAAACCCGGCACCGTTATCAACGAAATGGCATCCCTGGAAGATATGATCCCGACCTTCGCTGCTGCCGCAGGCGAGCCCGATCTGGTCGAGAAAGTGAAGAAGGGCTACTTCGCTGACGGCCACACTTTTAAGGTCCATCTCGATGGTCACAATCTCATTCCATTCCTTAAGGGTGAGGTCAAGCAATCGCCCCGCAAAGAGTTCATGTACTGGAGTGACGACGGAGACCTCATCGCTACTCGTTATCAAAACTGGAAGGTGGTTTTCCTCGAGCAACAGGGGAAAGGCCTCGAAGTATGGCGCCAGGATTTCACGCATTTTCGGGTTCCCAAAATCTTCAACTTGCGATCCGACCCGTTCGAGGCGGCCGAGGACAGCACTCTCTTTTACGACAAATGGACCGTTGATCATGTGTTCATCCAGGTTCCAATTCAAGCGGTCGTGGCCAAATGGTTGGAATCCTTCAAGGAATTTCCCATCCGGCAGAAGGCAGCGAGCTTCAGCCTTGATCGCGTGATGGAAAAGCTGATGCCGCGAGCAGCGTGATTTCCCGGCCTCTAATCACACCAGCAGATCTACGACGGCACTTTCGATGCATTCCGTGCCGGTGGTTCCGAGCAAAAGTTTTCCAATCCATACACCGTAAACTTGGCGATGCTGGCGCATCGACTCTCAATAGCTTGAACGTGACTGCTACGGCCACTGGAACATACATCACGGGCCGTGTACAGGACGACATTTGCGGAGGGCAAAGCGGTTGAGACATTCACGTGGCTCAAGAGCGGTCAAGGGATTGTCCTGACAGCTATAACATTCAGTCGATGAAGCTGATCACAGAGTGAATCTGATTCCGTATCGAGCGTATTTCCAGAGGATAGCGAATCCCACTTGCACAATTATTCTCGTGCCTCAAGTGATTTGCCCAAAACCGTCCACGTTGGTCCATTCTGAAGGAACCCCTCGGTTTCTCGAAGTCGGCGAGTGCGCGCAGGCACGTATCGAAATTAATGTCGCCCTATTAAAGGCTTGCGATAGTTCGAAACGCGCGACGCCACCATCCTTTCAGTCCTGCATTTCAAGCAAATTGTCAGCTAGGAAAACGACAAGGACAACCATGAGAATTCGTGTGACCACGCGCGCTGATTTGTTTGAAGAACGCAAGCGCCAACTGCTCGTTTATCGCGTTTATCGCAATAAGAAAGACGCCTGTATCGGACAGCATACTCGGGCATTAGCTCCGCAGAATTACCTCATCCCCGGCCTACAGAGCCGCGACATTCGGTCCCAGCGCATCGACAATGCCTGACAAGTCCGAACCGAGTGTTGGCGGCGGCAAGATCCATTTGCCTTTTCTCGGTAGGGTCGTTAATGGGCTGCAGAAGTGATTGGTTCTGGGGCAATCATCTTTTCATCGATCTGTCGGGTTAACGCGACCCAGAGAACTCATAAGCCGGCACCGCTATGCAGCTTTCCTTCATCAATGTAAGGAATGAGTGGTTCTTAAAGTCCACTTCCCGATGTCCTTTATACCGCCAGCGGTCTTCTCACCAGGCTTCTCGCTGTATTTCACATTTACTTTGGAACCTTCCTTAACACCTTTGCCAGATTCTTTTAGTCGAGTCGCCCAATCCTCCGACACCCAAATATGCATCACTGCTCAGTCAGTGCAATTGGACCTTGGTATTGGCGTTGCTGACTTGGGCATCGGTCTGGGGCTGCTTACAGCGCTTCGTCCAACTCATACGAAGGCATCGGCGACACCATCGTCCAATTGCGCGTCTCTAGGACCTCTGGTGTCATCACCTTGTCGCGGACGGTTGCACTCAGGTGTGCGAAACGAAACGCTCACAAGGCGAGCTACCAGAAGCCGGTGACTGTGATAGGAATTCTCGATTTCGTTGGCGCGGTTGGCCTCTTTTTGAGGCTGATCGCGGCTGCCTCGCGGATACCTTTTGAGTTCGAATAGATATGGAAGCATATAGGCGAGACGGGAGTCCGGTCCCTCGCTTTGGTGGTCTCGGCTGGCTTCGCGTTGGGTGTGGTCATGACCCTGCATACTCGTGGCGCACTGGTCATGTTTGGTGCAACCGCCATGATTCCGAAGCTGCAGTCCCTCGGTTTTTTCGTTGAGATCGGCCCCCTGGTGGCTGCGCTGCTGGTGGCGGGCCGGGTCGGCGCGGGCAACGGAGCGGTACTGGCGGACATGCGAGCGACCGAGCAGATCGATGCGATCGAGGCGCTGTCGATGGACTCATTCAAGTTCCTGGTGGTTCCACGGGTAGTCGCCTGCGTAATCGCCCTTCCACTGCTGACCACATTTATGGATTTTTGCGGAATACTGGGAGGTTATCTCTCCGAGTACAGCCTGTCCCACATTTCACTTCACTTCACTGCTGTCTCAATTAACCGGCGAACCGACTAGTCGCTGCTGAAATCAAA
>JASHRE010000679.1 GCA_030037515.1 Candidatus Sulfotelmatobacter sp. | reverse complement strand
GGCAGTCGCCAGCCCGCGAATGACTTCCACCAGCTTCATCACCGGCACCGGATTGAAGAAGTGCATGCCAATGACTTTCTCGGGACGCTTCGTCACCGCCGCCAGTTTGGTGATCGAAATCGAGGACGTATTCGAAGCCAGAATGATTTCCGGCCGCGCAATCCGGTCGAGGTCGCGAAAGATTTCGTTCTTGACCTCGAATTTCTCCGTCGCCGCTTCGACGGCGAAATCGCAGGCGGCCAGCTTCGCCCGATCAGTCACGGGCTGAATGCGCGCCATTGCCGATGCTTTGTCGCTCGCCGTGATTCTGTTCTTGGCGACTTCGCGGTCGAGATTTTTGTCAATCGTTTCGAGCGCGCGATCGAGAAAACGCTGTTCGATGTCGCACAGGACGACGCTATATCGCGAGCGCGCAAAGACGTGGGCGATGCCGTTGCCCATGGTGCCCGCGCCGATTACGCCGACAGTCTTGATCTCCATCATTGCCTCGCAGGAAAAAGTTCGAGTGTAGCACCGCGATCCCGAGTTCCCGTTTCTCCACGAAGTTGAACATGAGCGTATTGCGCTTGCAAACCGCCGAAATTCGCTCCGCCGGACCGCCGAGGGCGGCCGTCCCGGCATCAATTTTCGAAGCAAGACGCACAAGGAAATCCATTTTTGTATTCACTCCCGATGCGGGACAAGATTCGGACTATTCCCCCTCGATCGATTGGAGTCATCGATTGAGCCGGTTTTTGCGGTGCAATCTTTCCATCTGTGGGCTGCAACAACTTACGGGCAAAAGCCTGAGCCGCACACAGTTAGCTCGCCTTTTCCGCGCCTTGGATGGCTGCCACGACCAGCATCAGGGATTGGAGTTCTCGGTTGCGGTTGTGCGGAACACTGGCAGCTGTGGAAAAGCGGGTTTTGCCGGTTTGAACTACGTTCTCGCCGGGGCGCCCGCCCTGATGGCCGGCAAGCCCGAAGGGGCGATAACGAAGCAACGGCCATGCAGACCCTCAACCACGGCAACAGCCGTTCGGCGCACCCACGTCATCCTCGGATCCTTATGCGGTGTACACTAACCTAAGTTCTTATCGATGTCTTCGATTCATCTCGAAAGGAATACTCCCATGGCAACCTTAGAAGCGCCCGTCCGGCCGCGCTCCGGACTGCATACCGGCCCGTTCACGACCGAGCCGTTTTTTGATTTCCGCAACGAAGAAAATGCGCGCCGCATGCGCGCCGCGATCGCCAAAGTGCGCGGCCAGCTTGGTCGTGAATACGACCTCATCCTGGGCGGCAAGCGCGTCAAAACCGCGGACAAGATCAAGTCGTTGAATCCGGCAAGCCCGTCGGAAGTGGTTGGCATTCATCAGAAGGCCGGAAAAGATCAGGTCGAGCCGGCCATGAGCGCGGCGCTCAAGGCGTTTGAAAGCTGGAGCCGCACATCGGTCGAAGAGCGCGCCAGCCTGCTGTTTCACGTGGCCGATCTGTTGCGGCAGCGGAAAATGGAATTCATGGCGTGGCTGGTATTTGAAGTTTCCAAGAACTGGGGCGAGGCGGACGCCGACATTTCCGAGACGCTCGACTTCTGCGAGTTCTACGCGCGCGAAGCGCTGCGTCTGGCGAACGCGAAGACGCCGGTCCAGTTGCCGGGCGAGCGCGATTCCCTGCTCTACATCCCGCTGGGCGTGGGCGCGGTCATTCCGCCCTGGAATTTTCCCTGCGCCATCATGGCCGGCATGACGCTGGCGTCGATCGTCAGCGGGAACACGGTCATCCTCAAGCCGTCGAGCGATTCGCCAACGATCGCGGCGAAGTTCGTTGAACTGCTTGAAGAGTGCGGCATGCCCGAAGGCGTGGTGAATTTCTGTCCGGGCGCGGGAGCCAGTTTTGGCGATGCGGTTGTGGCGCATCCCAAGACTCGCTTCATTGCGTTCACCGGTTCGCGTGAAGTGGGGTTGCACATCAATAAAGCCGCGGCGGAGCAAGCTCCGGGGCAGATCTGGATTAAGCGCACGATTCTCGAAATGGGCGGAAAAGACGCGATTGTCGTCGACGCCGATGCCGACATCGCCGCTGCGGTCGAAGGCGTGGCGCAGTCGGCCTTCGGATTTCAGGGACAGAAGTGCTCGGCGTGTTCGCGCGCGATTATCGATGAGCGTATCTATGACAAGTTTTTGGAGCAACTGAAGGCAAGAGTCGAGAAGATCAAAGTCGGTGATCCGGCGGAGAATGCGCCGATGGCCGCGGTGATCAACGAAGGCGCGATGAAGACGATTCTGGACTATATCGAACAAGGCAAGAAAGATGGACGGCTGATCACGGGCGGTGAACGCATGAAAGAACTGGGTGAAGGATATTTCGTTCAGCCCACCGTGATTGCCGACATTCCGCCAAAATCGAAGCTGGAGCAGGAAGAGATTTTTGGGCCGGTGCTGGCGGTGATCAAAGCGCGCGGATTCGATCACGCGCTTCAGATTGCGAACGACACCGAGTTCGGCCTGACGGGTGCGGTCTATACGAACTCGCGCGACAAGATCGAGCGCGCGATCGCCGAATTCCACGTCGGCAATTTGTACATCAACCGCAAATGTACCGGCGCGATGGTCGGCGCACATCCGTTTGGCGGATTCAATATGTCGGGAACCGATTCGAAGTCGGGCGGCCCAGATTACTTGTGTCTGTTCACACAGGCCAAGTCGGTGGGCGAGAAGATCGGATGAGTTCCCTCGGCGATGTCTGCGGGGGGGCTCCGTGCGACCTCGGCGTCCAAAGCTTTCATGGCATGGCGAGGCAGGATGCGTATCTGGCTCTGGCGCCGGATTCAGGGCGCGACGCGCCCGCGATTCACGGGCAGATGCGTTGGCGCAGGGGTTAAAGTCCCCAATTTCATCGCGGTTCGTTGGCGCGGCCCTGAAGGACCGTTGGCCCGCGGTTGCGAGGCGAAAAGCTGTTTCAGCATTGCGGTGTGCCCGGCGACGCGGCGGCGGGATTTCGTTCCACGAATCCGCGCTGATGCCAGTACGGATAGATCGGAGTCAGGTCGCTGGCGCGATCCAGTTTCGCGATCTGATCGGCGGTCAGATTCCATCCCGCGGCGGCAAGGTTCTGGCGCAGCTGTTCTTCGGTACGTGCGCCCATGATCACAGTAGCAACCGTCGGCCGCTGCAGTAGCCAGTTCAACGCGATCTGCGCGACGGTCTTAGAGGTTTCCTTCGCGACTTCATCGATCGCGTCGACCACTTTGTAGAGATATTCGTCCGGAACCTGTGGTCCGACGTC
>JASHRE010000678.1 GCA_030037515.1 Candidatus Sulfotelmatobacter sp. | reverse complement strand
GCAGCTCGCGCAAACGTCCCTCGAAAAAATGATCGGCGCCTTCGATTACGACTAACCTTTTCGGTCCTGACATCGAAGCGACCAGGGCCTCCAGTTTCGCTCGCGGCCCGAATTGATCGCGCGCACCGCTGACGAAAAGCTTGGGCTTGGCACACTCCCGCAGGAAATCAAAGGAATACTCGCGCGACGGCTCGCCTTCGGCGACGACGGGAGCGACCGGAGTTCCGACGCCAACGACCCCTCGAACGCGCGGATCCAGGCAAGCCGCCCGCAGTCCGACCGCAGCTCCGAAAGAGAATCCGGCGAAGATCAGGGGCAGATGAAACTCCGAGTCCAGCCAGTCGAGCCCGGCGCTCACGTCGTCAGCTTCTCCAATCCCGTTCGCATGCTCGCCCTCGCTTAACCCCTTCCCACGGAAATTGAAGCGCAGCACGGGAAATCCGAAGCTGTTCAGCGCTTTCATGGTGTGAAACACGACTTTGTTGTGCATCGTTCCCCCGAACAGCGGATGCGGATGGCAGACCAGCGCCGCGTGCGTGGCATGGTCTGCGCCACTGTTCAGCAGGGCTTCGAGTCGTCCGGCGGAACCGCGGATGAACAGTGAACGAATGGACGATGTCGAGTCGAGCACGCTCCAGATTATCGCAATCATGATTTCGCGGCATCAAGACCTCTGTCGCCGAATCCAGAATTGCGACATGAGATCCGGGTTTGAAGTCTGAGGTCTGTCGTCCGGTCTGCTATTCTCTTTTCCCATGGACGCGGTCACACTCACTCGGCAGCTCGTCGACATCGAATCGATCACCGGCAACGAGGCGGCGGTTGGAAACTATCTATATGGCGAGCTGTGCCGTCTTGGCTATCAGACCACGCGCATGCCGGTGGAAGGCAATCGCTTCAACGTCTACGCGACTTCTCCCCAGTCGAAGCCTTCCATCGTTTTTTCGACACACATGGATACGGTTCCTCCGTTTATTCCGTCGTCGGAGGATGAAACGCGTATCTACGGGCGCGGATCGTGCGACGCCAAAGGAATCATCGCGGCGCAGATAGCGGCGGCCGAGCGTTTGCGCCGGCAGAACGTTTATGTCGGGCTGCTGTTTGTGGCCGGAGAAGAGCGCGACAGCTTAGGCGCCCAGGTTGCGAATGAGCACGCTGCCGACGGGTGCAGGTTTCTCGTGAATGGCGAACCGACAGAAAACCGCATCGCGCTGGCCTCGAAAGGAACGCTGCGCGTCGAGATCACGGCGCGGGGACGCATGGCGCATTCGGCCTACCCGGAGCTGGGCGATTCGGCGATCGATAAGCTGCTTCCCGCTTTGGGGCGGTTGCGGGCCATGCCGTTGCCTACCGACCCTGAGATTGGCGCGTGCACACTGAATATTGGGATCATTGAAGGCGGCCGAGCACCCAATGTCATTCCCGATCACGCGCATGCGGATCTGTCCTACCGGCTCATCGGTCCGTCGGGCGAATTGCGGCGGCAAATTCTGGCCACAGCCGGCGATCGGGTCGAGGTGATCTTTCCGCTGGAGCTGCCATTTCTCCGGCTGCGTACTGTTGATGGCTTGCCAACTATGATCGCTGCTTATACGACGGACATTCCGAAGCTAACGAACTGGGGCACGCCGTTGCTGCTCGGTCCGGGATCGATTCACGTCGCCCACACCGACGGTGAGTACATCGAGAAGCGGCAATTGCACGAAGCGGTCGAGTTGTACTGCACGATCGCGGGGAAGCTGCAGGAATGAGGGCGTAAGGCCTTTAAGTTTGGGTTCGGTGTTGTCGCGAGTGATCCTGTGGTGGTCGATTTCGAAACCTGTGGGCGACTTCCCAGCGGTGACGAAACCGTGAATGGTAACGTCTTTGGCCTTGGCAGCCGAGTCCAAAACGAAGAAACAGACCATCACGAGGCGGCAAAGCGGCGCATGCGATCCACCCCTAGAGACTGCGCTGGGATCCATGGAAGATCTGCCAGAATCTCCCGCGTGAGGCAAAGCCAGGGTCACGGCGTCGGATTCGAAGGATTGTTTCAGGCGGATTAGACTAGACCAATGAGCACAACGACTGTCAATTCTCTTTCGCGGGCTTCCTCTTCCTACTTGCGGTCGGCAATGCACCAGCCGATTCGCTGGCATGAGTGGGGCGAAGAGGCTTTTGCGACGGCGCAGCGCGACGACAAACCGATGCTGCTCGACATAGGCGCGGTGTGGTGCCATTGGTGCCACGTTATGGATCGCGAATCGTACGACGATCCGCAGATTGCGGCGATCGTCAACGAGCATTTCATCGCAGTGAAGGTGGATCGTGATGAGCGTCCGGATATTGACAGCCGCTATCAGGCGGCAGTACAGGCGGTCAGCGGACAAGGTGGGTGGCCGCTAACCGCGTTCCTTACTCCCGACGGTAAGCCGTTTTACGGCGGCACGTACTTCCCCCCGCAGGATCACTATGGACGTCCGAGCTTTCGTCGCGTTCTGCTTAGCATTGCCAATGCCTACAAAGAAAAACATGGCGACGTGATCGAGCAGGCAAAGATGGTCGAGAACGCAATTGCGCAGGGCGAATCGTTTGCCGGACGAAGCGGACGTATTTCGGAGAAAGCTGTCGATGCGGTGATCGAATCGGCGCTGAAGATGTTCGATCCCGCGCACGGAGGTTTCGGACAGGCGCCAAAATTCCCACATCCTTCGGCGTTGGAGTTGCTGATTGAAAGGTATGCGAGGGAGAAACAAGCCGAGCTTCGCCCCGCCCGACAGCCGGGGGCGGCTGTCCCTGCAAACCCCGAGAAGCTGCGCGAACTGATCGTCACTACGCTCAAGAACATGGCCTTGGGCGGAGTGTACGACCAGCTGGCTGGCGGATTTCACCGCTATTCCGTGGATGAACGCTGGGTCGTCCCG
>JASHRE010000677.1 GCA_030037515.1 Candidatus Sulfotelmatobacter sp. | reverse complement strand
TCCAGTGCCTCGGCGATCTGGCTATCGGTCCATGCGTCACCGGCTTCGGAGGCGTCGGCTTTCAGCAGGATGCGGGCCTTCAATACCTGACGGGCGCGATGTTTGCCGGTCTGGATCAAGGTGTTGAGCCGATCGCGCTCTTCGTCGCTCAGCTTGACGATGTACTTTCGCTGCGGTGTTTGTTTCGCGGTCACGACGCATCTCCGGCGGTTGCCGGGCGATCGAGTCAGAGGGAGGCCGCAAAATCAATGACGGCCCCGACTAGCGTGCCTGTGCGTTCCGACTTACTTGCCATAGCCTTCAGGACTTCTCGGTGACTGATATAGCTGACGATGTGTTGCTTACTTCCACGAAAGAGTGGAATGCGGCTGAACGCATCTGATTCCGGTGCGGTCAAGAGGCGCGCTTCCGTCTCGTCAGCGCTCAGCATAAAAGCCATCGCAAGCGGTATTGTCACGTCGCGCAGGGTGACTTCTCGGCTGTAGATTAGATTGGCGATGAGGGAAGCTTCGGCAAGAGATAGAGCTCCCTCGCGCGGAGCCGCGCCCACCAGCAGGGCAAACTCCCGGCGGGTGAACCGCTCGTTTGGCCGGCGCGCGAGAAAATGAACCAGAGTTCCAGTTACTAAAACGACCGGTCGCATGGCCGGAATCAGGTACCAGAGCACGTGTCCAGTGAACCCGGCCAATGCTCCCGCATATCGGGCCGCCAGTGTTTTCGGAATGATCTCGGAAAGGATCAGCAGGCAGATCATGAGGCCAGCCGATACCAGTCCCACCTGGACCGAGCCGAACAATCTGGCGGCTTGAGCGCCAGCTAACGTCGTGCCCAGTGTGTGCATTACCGTATTGACAGTGAGGATTGAGCTGATCGCGTCCTCAATGGCATTGCTTTTTATATCCAGAAGCCTTGCCGCACCGCGATTACCTTCTGCCTTGCGCTCAAACAAGGCGGAGAGCCGGACTGAGAATAGCGTCGTTTCGAGGACCGAGCAGAAAGCTACCGATATCACCGCCAAGAAGGCCCAGAACACAAGTAAGCCCATGACCCCTCGTCTCCGAGCGACCCTGCGTACGCGGATCGCCGACTACCATCGCCAGGATCGAGGCATTCGACGATTCGGGCAAGCGTCCAGCCCGCTCGGCTGCGGTCCGAAGTCAGGCAACCGGACTGGTGGCGAACGGACTGGAGAATGTTGCATCGGCGCCCAGTTCTCGCTCTATCTCCAGTAACCGATTGTATTTGGCGATTCGCTCGCTGCGGCAAAGCGAGCCGGTCTTGATCTGCCCTCCTCCCATCGCCACGGTGAAATCGGCGATGAATGGATCTTCCGTCTCTCCGGACCGATGCGAGATCACGTACTTCCAGCCGGCATCACGACACATTTGAATGGCTCCGATCGTCTCTGTCACCGTCCCGATTTGGTTCAACTTGATCAGCGCCGCATTCGCCGACTGCTCTTTGATGCCACGCTCGATGAACTGGGTGTTGGTGACGAAAATGTCGTCTCCGACGATCTGCACGCGCTTCCCGAGAGTTGCGGTATGCGCCTGAAAACCGAGCCAGTCGTCATCGCCAAGCCCGTCCTCCAGTGAGACGATTGGGTAGGCGTCGAGCCAATCTGCGTACAGTGCAGTCATCTCAGCACTGCTTTTCAATCCACTCCCGGTGCGCTTCAGTTCGTAGCTGTCACCGCTGGCAAAGGCGCTCGCTGCCGGGTCCAATGCGATCGCAACGTCGGAACCGGGGCGAAAGCCGGCGCTACGGATTGCGTCAACGATGAGAGCACACGCGGCCTCATTGCTGTCGAGATCGGGAGCGAACCCACCCTCATCGCCGACCGCGGTACGGAAACCACGCGCCTTAAGCAAAGCTTTCAGGGCCTGAAACGTCTCTGCGCCATAGCGCAAGGCCTCCGAAAAGCTCGCTGCGCCGTGTGGTACGATCATGTACTCCTGAAAATCCAGGGAGTTGTCAGCATGTGTGCCACCATTGATGACATTCATCATTGGTACAGGCAGCCGGCGAGCAGCCGGTCCGCCGAGCGACTCGTAAAGTGGTCGACCGATTGCGAGCGCCGCAGTGCGCGCCACGGCCATGGAGACTCCAACGATGGCGTTTGCACCGAGGCGCGATTTGTTCGGCGTGCCGTCCAGTTCGATCATAGCCCCGTCGATCTCTACCTGTTGCGAGACATCGGTTCCATGCAGTCTGGGACCAATCACGTCGATTACATTTCGTACAGCGATCAGCACGCCCTTCCCGCCATACCGGGACTTGTCACCGTCGCGCAGTTCGTGAGCTTCAAACCGTCCCGTTGACGCCCCGGATGGCACCGAAGCGGAACCCATCACCCCGCTGTCGAGCGTAACCCAGACCCGCAGTGTCGGGTTACCGCGCGAATCGAGAATTTCCATCGCTCGGATAGAGCGGATCTCTCTGCTCATGGCCAACAAATCTCCTTCGCGGCACAATTGGGGAGAGACGGCATGCTGAGCAAATCCGTGGCCGATTCTCATGACGCCGGTTCGGCCGCATCCCGCCGCACGCCCGGACTAGTCTCACAGCAGCAGTCGCTTTGTCTCATCCGCGTACCACATTGGTCACCGCGGCTCCACGCGGGATACTACGTACGAGGCCTCAGTGGGCACGCACAACCATGTGGTAATTGCAGGTCTGGAAGGCATGGAATGGGGATGTCTTTTGTTGGTTCATCCCGCTTGACGCCCAAGCCCTTTCGGCATCACTGTAAGGGGTCAGGGGATGGGGTCCCCCTTGAACCGCTCCCACCCGGGGCTGATGACTCCTGTGGCGCATTTCGTCCGACGGGAGTGCGAGGCCCGAACTCCGGTCGTAGAGCTGCAGGAGCGTGGTCAACGGAGGCGAGACATGACCCCAACCGCCCTATTTGCTTGTCTAGCACTCAGCCCCTTTTTGTTGGTGGCCGGCTTAAGTCGGCGCGCGGCTCTGGTCCGAGCAGGACGGCGAAGGGGGCGATGAGTCGCCCGCCATCTGTTTGCTGTCCTGAG
>JASHRE010000676.1 GCA_030037515.1 Candidatus Sulfotelmatobacter sp. | reverse complement strand
AAGGGCGACATCATGAAGAAAGCAGAGAGAGTCACAGCGATCATCAGCACGTTGGCTTTGTGTGCACTGTTCGCTTTGAGCGCATGCAGCAAGAAAGAAAACACGGAACAATCCAATAACGCACCCGAGCCAGCAGCCCAGCCGGCCGCCACGCCGATTGATCCTGCGACCGTTGCGACGATCGACGGCACCGTGTCGTTTGACGGCACAGCGCCGAAGAGTTCAAAGATCGATATGAGCCAGGACCCGGCCTGCAAAGGACCGAACGAAGCCGAGACGGTTGTGGTTGACGATGGCAAGCTCGCCAACGTATTTGTATACGTGAAAGACGGCCTCGGCAATCGCACCTTCGATACGCCGACGACTGCGGTCGTACTCGAGCAGAAAGGTTGCCGCTATCACCCGCACGTTCTTGGCGTCATGGCCGGACAAACCGTCGACATTAAGAATGCCGACCAGACGACCCACAACATCCACCCCACCCCCAAAGACAACCGTGAGTGGAATGAATCGCAGCCGCCGTCGTCGCCGGACATTCAAAAGTCCTTCGCCCGCGAGGAAATCATGCTGCCGGTCAAGTGCAACCAGCATCCGTGGATGAAGATGTACATCAACGTTGTCAAGAACCCGTTCTATGCCGTTACCGACAAAGACGGCAAGTACGAAATCAAGGGCCTGCCCCCAGGTGACTACACTCTGGCTTTCGTACAGGAAAAACTTGGCGAGCAGGATCAGAAGGTCACGGTTGCGGCAAAAGAAACCAAGACCGTCGATGAGAGTTTCAAGCCGACCGCCGACTAGACCGGCAGGTTTGCTAAAATCGAGACATGCGGAAGAGCCGGCGCTGGTCCCTGTTCCGTTTGCGCCCGCCAGGCTCGGGCACTCCCCGTGTTCCCCTGACGCTCACATCATGGGCACTAATCTGAAAAATCTCGAGCTTCCGTACAACCGCGGGCACCACTTTTTTGCGATTTTCACGGCCTGCGCGACTCTTGTTGTCATCACCGCTGGCGCCTTGGTCACCAGCAATGATGCCGGTTTATCCGTCCCGGATTGGCCGACGTCGTTCGGCTATCTGGTCAAGGTGCCGCATTTCGTCGGCGGGATTCGCTACGAGTGGACGCACCGGATGCTGGCGGGTTCGCTGGTGACTCTTACGCTGGCCATCGCCCTGTGGACGCTTGCCGTCGAAAAACGGCGCTGGCTGCGCTGGCTGGCGCTGGCTGCGCTGGGCACCGTAATAGCGCAGGCCATTCTTGGTGGGCTCACCGTTTTGTTGCTTCAGCCGCCAGCTGTTTCCGCGGCACATGCAAGCGTCGCCCAGACATTTTTCTGCATCGCCGTCATCATCGCGGTCTTCACCGGCAGGCAATGGATCGAAGAACAACCGCGCGTGGAATTCGATCAGCGTCGCCCGAGCCTGTTCACGCTGACCCTGCTGTCAATCTTCGTTCTCTACGTGCAATTGGTCTTGGGTGCAATGTTCCGTCATCACGGCCTCAGTTGGTGGCCTCACGTTCTCAACGCTGTGGTCGTCTCGTTTGTTTTGGCTTGGACCGCGGTTCGCGCTCTCAGCCATTACTCGCATATCGAAGCAGTGCGCCGGCCTGCGATTCTTATGCTCTCACTGATGATCGCGCAGCTCTGCCTCGGCTTCGCTGCATTCCTCACGCGCGTGGAGTGGGGGAAAGATGCGGTCCAGCCCGAGCTGCCCATGGTTCTTTCAACCGTGGCACACGTGGCCGTAGGAGCGCTGCTGTTGGCTACCACCGTCGTGCTGGCAATCCAGGTCTGGCGCCACATTCCGGTCGCATTTGAAGAAAGGCTTCTCGAAGCCGAGCGGAATCCATCGGCGGCATAGGTGACAGACTGCGCAACGGAATTTTGAACTCAATTGTCGTAAACTGAACGTTCAGTCTCTGGGGAATCGCTTGGTCTCGAAAGTTGCACCGCTTGCCGATGCCGGCTGGGAACCAACCCACCCTTCCGTCCCATCGGTCATCTCTGTCCAGAATCTGGTGCATCGCTATGAGAACCGAACGGCACTGAACGGAGTCTCATTCGACGTCCGTTCGGCGGAACTGTTTGGTCTTCTCGGCCCGAATGGCAGCGGCAAAACCACGCTGTTTCGAATTCTTTCCACATTGATGATTCCCACAGCCGGTCGAGCCTTCGTGCTCGGTTGCGACGTGGCGCGCGAGGCTTCGAGGCTTCGCAATCAGATCGGCGTCGTCTTTCAAGCGCAGAGCGTCGATCCCAAGCTCACCGCCTACGAAAATCTCTGGCATCAGGGCCATCTCTACGGCCTGCGCGGCGGCGCGCTCAAGAAACGGATCCAAGAGATTCTTTCGCGCGTCGGATTGGCGGATCGCGGCAAAGAACGCGTCGAGACTTTTTCCGGCGGAATGCAGCGGCGCATCGAACTTGCCAAGGGATTGTTGCATCGCCCCGGAGTCTTGCTCCTCGATGAACCCACGACCGGCCTCGATCCCGGCGCTCGACGCGATCTGTGGCAGTACTTGCAGATGTTGCGTGATGAGGAGCACGTCTCCGTTCTCGTTACCACGCATTTGATGGAAGAGGCCGAAAAGTGCGATCGCCTCGCCATCATGAATGAAGGAAACCTGGTCGCGCTCGGAACGCCCGCCCAATTGAAAACGGAGATTGGCGGAGACGTAATTCTGCTCGATGCTGCCAAGGATGCGGGATCGCTGGCCGAGCAGATTCGGCTGCACTTTCACGTCGCGGCCACGGTGCTCGGCAACCAGGTTCGCATCGAGCGTGAAAACGGACATCATTTCGTGCCCGACGTTGTGGAGGCTCTCCCAGGCGAGATTCAGGCAATTTCCGTCAGCAAACCCTCATTGGAAGACGTTTTCATTCATCGCACCGGTCACAAGTTTTGGAGTGAAAGCATGGACGAGAATTCCAATTCCGGTGAGAAACGGAGGTAAGGTTTTATGCGCTTCGCAATTCTTGCACTTTCTCTCGTGCTCGGGTTCGCACCACTGGCAGGGATCGGATGGATTTTCGCCACGGGCATGATCACGCCATGGCCGCCCTCGGCAACGGTGGATGGTCTTTTCATGACCCTGATCCTGCTGACGCTCTCCTTATGTTTTCTTCTAAATGCCTATTGGGAGGCACGTGATCACGGCCTCGTGAAGTTCATGCAGAAAGGGAAGCCAGCGGCCGCAACGACAAAGAGCACCGCAGCTCCGGCCAAGGCAGCTGCGCCCGGAGCAGCGCCCAAGGCGACTCCGCCTGGGACAACGTCTGCCACCTCGGCTGCTCCAGCGGCAAAAGTGAGTTCTTAATGGCCACACAGGCCGCAAGCATTCCACGCGCAACGCCGCAGCCCTCGGCGGGACTGGTGCTTCCCGCGTTTACCCTGTGGTGGCGCGAAGTTGTTCGCTTCTATCGCCAGACCACGCGCGTGATCGGCGTTCTGGCATCGCCGCTGGTGTTTTGGCTGGTTATCGGTTCTGGATTCGGCACTTCCTTTCGTTCCGGCGCAGGCGCTGGCCAGGAGCACTATCTGGACTACTTTTATCCCGGGGCCCTGATCATGATCATTCTTTTCACTTCGATCTTCACCATGATGTCGGTAATCGAAGACCGAAAAGAAGGATTCTTATTGTCAGTCCTGGTCGCTCCGGTGCCACGCAGCGCGATCGTGCTCGGCAAGGTTCTTGGTGGAACGACGCTCGCCGCCATTCAGGGAATGATCTTCCTGATCTTCGCTCCGTTCGCCGGCGTGCACCTCGACCCAGTGAAGATTCTGCTCGTCGGAGTCGTGGTTTTTCTGGTTTCTTTCGCATTGACCGCACTCGGCTTCGCCATCGCGTGGCCCATGGATTCCACCCAAGCCTTCCACGGAATCGTCAACTTATTCCTGATACCGCTCTGGCTGCTTTCGGGCGCCTTGTTTCCCCTCTCCGGTGCGTCGGGCTGGATCCGAATCATCATGCGCCTGAATCCGCTTACCTATGGAGTCGAGGGCCTGCGCCAGCTTTTGTATCCGGGGACGCCCACCAGCTTCCCCTTGTCTTCGGATACGGCGACGCTGGTTGTGTTCTCTCTGGTGATGTTTGCTATAGCATTTCTGATGGCCAACCGTCGCACCACGAGGCCCGCCGCTTGAGAATCGAAAATTCGATTGCCGAACAATACGCCTACTTCCCTGCTCTCAACGCCGGCCTCAACGGCACTAGCGCGGTGCTGCTACTCACCGGCCGCGTTCTGATTGCGAAAGGCCGCATGGTCGCGCACCGCTTTTGCATGATCGCCGCGGTCGTCGCCTCCAGCCTTTTTCTCGGTTGTTACGTATTCTTCCACTATAAGGTGGGGAACATTCTGTTCCTCGGGCGGGGATGGTCGCGGCCCGTTTACTTCACGATCCTGATCTCACACGTGACCTTGGCAATCGTGATCGTTCCCCTGGCAATCATCACGCTGAGTCGCGGCCTGGGCGCACGCTATGCCAAGCATCGCGCGATTGCGCGCTGGACCTGGCCGTTGTGGATGTATGTGTCCGTTACGGGTGTGCTCGTCTATTTCATGCTGTACCAATGGTTTCCGCATAGCTAATTTTCACCGCGGAGGCAGGGGAACACAGAAAAAACACGAGTCAGCATCGTCTGGCTGCGTTGTAATTTAATTTGGAAGTCCGTCGGCAAAATCGGTCTTTAATATCGGCATGTCGCGGGCTAGACCGATTGCGGACCTGTCCGATCGGAGTTTCTTAAGAATTGTCTTCCTGTGTACCTCAGCGTCTCAGTGATAAAACAAAGTCATGTGCGTCCTACATCTCAAAATCGACGTATCTGGCACCGTGGGCGACGCCGCCTGGAAGCAAATTCAGCAATTCGATCAGATCCAGAGCGCCGACTTCGGTCGGCAATTCGGC
>JASHRE010000074.1 GCA_030037515.1 Candidatus Sulfotelmatobacter sp. | reverse complement strand
CGACCAACCGACTTGGAGAGCACGGTGGTATGGGCTTCGGCCCGATGCGGCATAAGGCAAAAGTTCCCCATAGCCGCCTGATTGTGGGCGGCATTTGTTTTTTCGGTACCTGCTGCGCGTTCGCTCGAAGGAGACGCGCATGCAATCACCTCAAGCCGACGCTGTTTCTATTCCCACTTCCAATCCCGATGTTCTCGTCAACAACGTCGGGACACTCTACACATTCTGTCCCTTGACTCTTCGGGCTAAGGAATGGATCGACGAGCATGTTCAGGACGATGCCAGTGGTTCGGGTACGCACTTATCGTGGAACATCGTTATGCGTGGGGCCTGGCTCAAGGGATGAAGGATGACGGGCTGGTGCTGGCGTGACACCGGATCGCATCGATCTCGGACTTGAGCAGCTGGCGCGGCTGGCCGCGTCCAGTCGCGTTGACAGGACCCAATACGGACAAACCGCACCGGGTGATGTTACGGCTAGGGCGGCAGGTTTGCTGCGGTTGATCGAGGTATACGTTGCCGCAATGCCGAAGACCTCGAAACTCGACCGAGCACTGCAGCGAGCAATTCAATGAGATTTCGGCTGGTATTCCTCTTCATTGCCCTGGGTGCGGTATCGGCTCTCGGGCAAGACTTGAAATCTGTAATTCGGCCAATATAACCTAACAAGGATTAACACGGCGATTGGCCCTGCATCTAAAGAATACGACGCAGCTGACATGAAAGTGAGTATTCTTGTGAAAAACGACGCGATATACAGCTTTCCGCCGTTGAAATCAGTAACACCGAAGTAGACTCGACTGATTCCTAGATTCTCGCCCCTAACCTCTGCGCTTGGGGCGAGTCTTCTTGAGAGGAGCTGAGGAGTTACAGTGTTGGGCCGTCTTGGCCCTGGTCGCTTGTCAAACTTCTTCGCAGGCGTTTGCACGCAAATTTCGGTTTCTTTCGATTCGGTCCACTTTGAAAGTGATCGGAAGATGAGTGCAATTGGGAACGTTTAAACAGTCAGTTTCAGTCCGCCGTCGTGCACCCCAGATAAGGTCAAAGTCTCCTGTAATCTTGTCTGTCGCGAGATCCCTCGCTCAGGTATTAGTGTTGGATTACTCGTAGCGCAATGCCACGATGGGATCGACTTT
The DNA here is from genome assembly GCA_030037515.1 of Candidatus Sulfotelmatobacter sp. Lineage (GTDB taxonomy): Bacteria > Acidobacteriota > Terriglobia > Terriglobales > Acidobacteriaceae > Sulfotelmatobacter. Next base: position 4,590 of record JASHRE010000074.1, on the reverse strand, counting down.
TGCCGCGCGCCGGGCGGGAATATAACTCGCAACGAGCGCTACCACTGACAGTGCAACCGACACTCCTAAATAAACCCCTGGATCGCTGTTGCTCACCCCTACAAGCAAGTGCGTCATCAGGCGTGTCACTCCCCAAGCCGCAAGCATACCCGCGAAAACTCCTAGGATAACGATCCTCATTCCCTGTCCCACCACCATCACGAGAATCTGACGAGGTGTAGCGCCAAGCGAGATGCGCACTCCGATCTCTTGTGTGCGCCCCGCCGCCGAGTAGGAAACCATTCCATACACTCCCACCACTGCCAGCATCAGCCCCAGCGTTCCCATGAATGCCGCCAGCGAAGCTCCCAGACGAAACATAAAAAAACCCGTCGCCCCTTTGAGCGACTCTGTCATTGTCCGTATGTCCACAACCGCGATCGCTGGATTCAGCTCCCGAATCTGCCGCTGGATCTCGCCCGTCAGCAGCGCTGGCGCCACCTGAGAACGAACCTGTAGAATCCGAAGCGACGTGTAATTTTGTTCCAGCGGAATGTAGAAGTGCGGCTCCGCATCTTCCGAAATGCTCTGATACTTGCTGTCACGCGCGATCCCGACCACTTCCAGGAACGGGCCAGTCTCGCTCTTGATGCTAAACCGCTTGCCAATCGGCTCTTCTGCCGGCCACAGCCGATTCGCCATCGTCTGATTGATCACCGCGACCAGCGGCGCAGCTTCGTTATCGGAATCCAGAAATCCGCGGCCAAGCAGCATCGGAATGCTCATGGTTTCGAAATAACCTGGATCTATACGGTCGTAAAGAATGATCGGCACAGGCCGATCGGGCAGAACAAGCCGATTCTCGACATATATTTTTTGTCCACTTGGAAAAGTGCTGATCGGCACCGATGACGTCAAACTCGCCGACCGGACCCCCGGCATGGCTCTGACCTTCGCTTCGAGCTCGTGATAAAACTCCCGCGTCTGCGCTTCGTTGTAGTCGTCCTCCTTCGGATCGAGCGTCACGTTCAATACATGATCCGGGTTAAACCCCAGCTCCACGTGCTCGGCACTCTGCAAGCTGCGGACGAATAGCCCCGCGACAATCAGCAGCGTTAGCGATCCCGCCACCTGCAGCACCGTCAAGTCCTTGCGCGCTTCGTGGCGCCGCGCACCGCTGGTACCCTTTTGCTGCAGCACTGAATTGACATCCGCCCGCGTGGCAATGAGCGCAGGCACGAGCCCCACAAAAATCCCGGTGACTAGAACCAGCGCAAACGCATACGCAAAAACCGGCCAGTCAAAACCAAAATCGAGTTGCAGGGGCAACCCTGAAGGATGAATCACTCCACTAAGCCCGCTGGCCCACATCCCCAGCAGCACTCCTAATATCCCGCCAAGCACAGCGAGCAACATGGTTTCCGTGAGCATCTGTCGCACTAGCCGCGCGCGACTGCCGCCCAGTGCCGTGCGGATGGCCAGCTCGCGCATGCGAGAAGACGCCTGCACCATCAAAATATTGACCACATTCGTGCACGCCAGCAGCAGGATGATCGCAGCGAGCACCAGAAATAATGCCGAGATCAAGAGAAACGAATTGTTCGCATACGGAATCGGTCGCGATTGCCTCTCCGGCAGTACCTGCACGCCGAATCCCTTGTCCGTCGCTGGGTACCGTTCCGCCTGATTCTGCGAAATCACATCGAACAAACTCTGCGCCTGCGTCAGGCTCACGCCCGGCTTCAAGCGTCCCATCGCGAGTATCAACCGCATGTTGCGGTCCGACCAAAAGTTGGCCCCGGCGCCTCCAGAAAAGATAAAACTGAACGGCACGTAACCATCCATCTCAAAAATCGAAAACGAGCCGTGAAACTCCTTCGGCACTACGCCGATGATTTCCACCGGCTTCCCATCGATCCGCACTTGCTTCCCAATGACGCGCGGGTCGCCGCCAAACCGTTTCTGCCAGAAGGCATATCCCAGCACCACGACAGGCTGCTCCCCCGGTGATTCGCCGTCACTTGGAAGAATTAATCTGCCAAGCCCCGGGTTCACGCCTAACCCTGAAAAATAGTTCGTCGACACCGCCGTGATCGAGACCCGATCCATGCGTCCGTCCGCAGAGAATCCCAGGAAACCACGCGCCAGCGCTTGCCCAAATACTTCAGCTGACCCCGCCGCCTGCTGCCGAAAAGAGACAAACTCCGGATAAGAAAATCCAAGCGCCCCGAGCGGCGAGTTCTTTTCTTGAATCGCCAAAACCGTAAGTTGATCGGGAGAGGGCACCGGCAAGGGCCGAATCAAAAAACCGTTAACAAGGCTAAACATCGCCGTGTTCGCGCCAACGCCAAGCGCGATCGTGATCGCAACAATTGCCGTCAGCGCCGGAGACTTTCTCAGCGCCCGCAACGCGTATCGTATGTCCTGCAGCAGTATCGCCATAAGGTTTCAGTTGAAGCTGCCGATCTAAGAAAGACCGAGTGGCCTTTGGGTACTTCTGACAGTGTTGTAGTTTTGTGGTGCGAGGACAAGTTACGCGCGTAAGGGCATAATAGTGCGCTGATTCGGCCTACCTTGACGCCATCAGGCGCAAAACCCTTTTGCACAGTAGCCCGTCCGAGCCATTCACACCTGATGCCGGGGTGAAATCCGGTGTCTCCGAGGCCGAGATCAGTCCCATCAAATAAAGATCAAGATACGAATAGCCTGTTGCCGGCACAAAGAATCCGCTACGAAGCAGCGTATAGGTTCCATCGAACTTATCCTGCCAAACGCCTTCACCGAGCGTTGATGCCTCCACTGGCAGCGAGTAAGGAAATGCCACTTGCGTCTCAAGCCCCGGAGCCCAATGCGGCCATGTGCCGAGTGAGACGGTCTTCCCGTCGATCTTCGCCGCAACATAGGCGACCATCGATGGCCGATCTCATGCCCGAGATGTCCTACCGCGTAGTTGTAAGGAAGTGGCTTGTAATTCGCCGAGGCTTCCATGAGCCGCGGAGAGTAGAAAGCAGTCGTTGTGCTGGTATCTGCTGGCGCGCCCTGCGGCGGTCCCGCCTGCGCCTCGTTAGCTCTAAAGTACCAGGCTCTTCATAGCCCAACTGGAATCGGCCTCCGGTGCACCAGCTCTTCAGAACCTCCGGAGTCTGCTCGTGCTGCGTATCCCCGATCCCAGTCACGTTGCCTCCAATCGGCCCATCGCTCGGCGGGCTGGCCTCAGCCTGTCCCGCCCGCGAGTGGAGGGTTTCCGCCCATGCTATCTGGATTCCGCACGATGCAGTCAAACACGCCTCATTGTCCGCTCCGCGTAATGGCCCTTGGACGATCCAGGGACGGCGTGACTGAAATGTAGAAGAGCAAAGCCATGGTGGCGAGAAGGACAGTGGTAAGCACGCCCGAATGAACTTGCTTCGGAGAAAGACCGAAGGATTCTGCGAATCCCTCCGATATCTGCCGAAACTTTCCTTCCCCGATGAGCACGTTGATACCTCCCATGAACGCGATCCCCCCGACCACTTGCGGCCACTCTGGAAATAGCAGGGCCAGCAACACCAGTAACAGCGCCACGTAGCTCAAAGAAACTTCGAGCGGAAGCGCCAGGGCGGTGCGGATGGCTGGCTCACCGCACGTCTCACACCAGGTGGGAGCGGGCAATGTGCCCTCGTACATTTCCCGCACTACGCCGAGGGGCGACCAATACCGTGTGCCCGCCACCCGCACGTCGGTCCGTATCATCGGAATGAAGAAACTGGCGCAGGTAATGACAACTGTGGCCACAACCAGCAGTCTCCGGTTCAGCCCGAGATAGTCGTTCCTTAGGTGTCGGCCAGCGGGGCAGCCTGTTCGACGGCCTTCAGCCGTCGTTGTTATGAGTCGTTGCGGTGTGAATAGCGTCACGATGCACTCCGCGCTTGGCTAGGCCCCGTACCGCTTAGTGGGCTTGTAAACAATCACGTCCATTCCCGAATAAGCTTGTCCTGTTTTTGGTTCTTCCTCAATTTCGGTGCAACGGGGAGCCACGAGACATCGGCAGTCCTCAGCTCTCCGCTTTGCGGATCCCCAAGTACAAGCCCTATGGCGCACCCTGCTGCTGTTCCAGCTGCTTCCCACAGGTTTTTCCAATCACGACCTCCGCCCACACTACGCATCTTTCCTCGGACAGTCCGCCAAAGGGTCTATCGCAAGGGCAAATGACCTATCAACTATGGTCGAGCCGGCTTTGAACTCTTACGAGCCCGATTCTCACCTGTGCAGCCAATCCTTGCCAAGCGCCCTAAAGCTGGCTGACTCTCCACTTGTCAGAATACCGCGTTTGCCAGAATCTAGGCGTCGATCGCATCGAACTCCTGGCCGAGAATCCGTCCTGGAAACGCAAGCAAGAGCGCGAGACAGATGATATCGGCAAACAAACTCATTTGCGTAGCTGGGTTTCATTGTTGCAGTCCCCTCTCCTACGGTCGAGAGGATAGACTTTGGGGATGGGAATTCCAACCGTGCCGCCGCTGGCTGAGCTGAGCCCTGGTTAGTCGGGACCAGGAAGTTGGTCAGAAGAAGCGGACTTCGAGCAAGTTGGCCGGATTTGTACCGACAAGTCTTAGTGCTGTATCTGAAGCG